>DASTLD010000594.1:0-4852 GCA_035715345.1 Longimicrobium sp. | reverse complement strand
TGGGGATCAGGTACAGCTTCAGCTCGTACTCCTCGACGTCCTCGCGGCGCTGGCGCAGCAGGATGTCGTAGTTCACCCGCGCCGCCGGGTCCAGCGAGTCGCGCGGGATGGCGCGCAGGCGGTCCAGCAGCGCGCGGATCTCGCCCGCGCGGCGGTGCGTGGCCGCGAGGGAGACGTCGTCCAGGCGGTCGTTCGCGGTGCGGATGCCCAGCGACGTGGCGAACAGGGGGCTCTCGCGCACGCGGAACTCCCAGTCCTCGGCCAGGAGCTGCCGGAACCGCTCCGCCGCCGGCTGCTGCGCCGCCGCGGGGATGCTGAGCAGCAACGCCGCGAGCACGGCCACGATGCGCGGGATCGATCTCATGGACATGGTGGGATGGGTTGGGAACAGGGGATCGGGGAGGATGATTCGGAACGCGCGGTGCGTCCCGTCGCTGACAGGAGCGCCGTGATCACCGAGGGGAGCGGACGATGGCGCGAGGGCGGGCGCCCCCACCCGCTCGCTCAGGCTCGCACCCTCCCCAAGTCCGGGGGAGGGTTGATGGGCCTATGCGACAGGCCACCCGCCGCGCAGTTCAGGTCTCCCCCTCTCCCGCGCCGCGTGCGCGTACCTGTCCGGATGGGCGGTCGTGCGCGGGCGCGGGGGAGGGGGCCGGGGGGTGGGGCCCCCGCGGAGCCCCGCCCGGCACGGTCATCACGCAACACGCGGTAGCCGCGGCGAGTCAGGCGGTGCGCGGGCCTACCTCACTCCCACTCGATCGTGGCCGGCGGCTTGGAGCTGATGTCGTAGCAGACGCGGTTGATGCCGGTCACCTCGTTGATGATGCGCGTGCTGATGCGCGCCAGCACGTCGTGCGGGAACGGGTACCAGTCCGCCGTCATCCCGTCGCGGCTGGTGACGGCCCGCAGCGCGCACACGTTCTCGTACGTCCGCTCGTCCCCCATCACCCCCACGCTGCGCACCGGCAGCAGCACCGCGAACGCCTGCCAGATGTCGTCGTACAGCCCCGCCGCGCGGATCTCCTCCAGGTAGATGGCGTCCGCCTGGCGCAGCACCGCCAGCTCCCGCTCGTCCACCGGCCCCAGCACGCGGATGGCCAGCCCCGGCCCGGGGAACGGGTGCCGCCCCACCATCTCCTCCGGCAGCCCCAGCTCGCGCCCCACCTGCCGCACCTCGTCCTTGAACAGCTCCCGCAGCGGCTCGATCAGCGCGAACTTCATGTCCTGCTTGAGCCCGCCCACGTTGTGGTGCGTCTTGATGGTCGCCGACGGCCCCTTCACTGAGAGCGACTCGATCACGTCCGGGTAGAGCGTGCCCTGCACCAGGAAGCGCGCGTCCGCGCCGATCTTGGCGGCCGCCTCCTCGAACACGTCGATGAAGGTGTGGCCGATGATGACGCGCTTCCGCTCCGGCTCCTCCACCCCGCGCAGGCGCTCCAGGAACAGGGCGGACGCGTCCACCACCTCCAGCCGCATCCCCATGTGCGCGCGGAAGGTGCGCTCCACGCTCTCGCGCTCGCCCTGCCGCAGCAGCCCGGTGTCCACGAAGATGCACGTCAGCCGGTCGCCAACGGCGCGGTGCACCAGCGCGGCGGCCACGGCGGAGTCCACGCCGCCGGACAGGCCGCACACCGCCTGCGCAGTGCCCACCTGCCCGCGGATCTTCTCCAGCTCGCTCTCGATGTACGACCCCGCCGTCCAGGTCGGCTCGCACCCGCAGACGCCGAACACGAAGTTGCTCACGATGTCCGCGCCGCGGACCGTGTGCGCCACCTCCACGTGGAACTGCACGCCATACACGGGCCGGTCCTCCGCCACGAAGGCGGCCCAGTGCCCCTCGGTGTTGGCCAGCCGCCGGTAGCCGGGCGGCGGCTGCACCAGGTGGTCGCCGTGGCTCATCCACACCTGCGTGCGCTCGCCGGGCTGGAACCCGGCGAAGATGCCGGACGGCTCGTCCACCTCCACGTGCGCGCGGCCGTACTCGCGCCGGCCGCGCTCCACCACCCCGCCCTCCAGGTGGGTGATGAGCTGCATCCCGTAGCACACCCCCAGCACGGGGATGCCCATGCGCAGCAGCTCCGGCTCCGCGGTGGGCACGTCCTCGCCGTACACGGACGACGGCCCGCCGGAGAGCACGATGCCCCTGGGCGCCCACTCCCGGATCCAGTCGAGGGAGCGCGTGGGGGGATGGATCTCGCAGTAGACGCGCTCCTCGCGGATGCGCCGCGCGATGAGCTGCGTGAACTGCGACCCGTAGTCGATGATCAGGATGCGATTGGAATCCACTGCCGCGCGCGTCGGGTCGGGGTGGCTGGCGAGGCGCCAAGATACGCCCGGTCCCGATGCGCGGGAAGGGAGGCGGGCGCGCGGGGGACTACCCGCAGGTCACCTTGATCGGGACCTCGCCAACATCGCCACGGATGTCGAAACGCCTGAACCAGGTGCTCGTGATCTTGGGGTAGGGGTTCGGCTCCGTCGCCAGCGAAGTGAACCGGTGCTTGGGGATGTTTCTGCGGAGAGATCGCGCTGGATCCGTTCCTGCCCACTCGCGCGAGCGCGATCGCGCATAGTAGAAGCCGATCCGGTTCTGCGTCATTGCCACGAGGCCCGAGTTGGTGCCTGGCCGGACATTCCACCAACCGGTCGTGACCCACTCTCCGTCCAGATCGAGATAGGCAAGGGCGAAGGAAATATCCTCCGTGCAACCATTGCTGAAGGAGAGAGAGAAGTACTGGCCCCCGGTGCTCGTGGTGAGCTTGCGGGCCAGCGCATAAATGCGTTCACGCCGGAGAATGACTCGTTCCTCGTGCATCTCGAGGAGTCGTTGCTGGTCGGCCCGCCGCCGCTCCGCCGCCGACTGCTCCTCCCGGAGCCGTTGGGCCACCACCGTCGTATCATGAGCCGGCCCTGGGGCCGCGGCCACGCTGTCCCGGCGCCGGTCTCCGGGAGCAGCGGGCTGGGGCCGTTCCGGGATGGAGAGCACGGCGGCATAGGCACTGATCCCCGCGACGACGACGCCCAGCAGGGTTAGCTTCTCTGTCCGCGACCAGCCCATGATGCGCCTCCACGTGAATTTCGCCCCGGCGAGCGACGATCTCCTTCGGTTCCGTCAATACTAACATCCGCATCGGCTTCAACAACGGTTTGTATCCGGGCGGATCGCCACGCTCCGCAGGCACCTTTTCTGCGTGGCGCAAAACCCATAGCCCGGCCCTCTCAACGCTCCACCGCGCCACCTCGATGAAGTCCCCGGTCAGCCGTCCGTCCAGGCTCTGGCTCGCAGGCCTGCTGTCGCTGTTCACCGCCTGCTCGGACCTCCCGGGAGACGAGCGCCAGCGGGGGCTGGAGCTGGCCTCCGCGCTGGTGGAGCAGGTGGACCCGGCGGTGCACCACGCCCGCCCCACCCGTCCCGAGCCCGCCCCGCCCGCGCGCCCCCGCGACGCCGCCCCGCGCATCATCCGCGGCGTGTACGTGAACGCGTACGTGATGGGCGATCCGCGCCGCCGCGCGGAGCTGCTGGCCCTGGCGGACACGACGGAGATCAACGCCTTCGTGGTGGACGTCAAGGACGAGGACGGCGTGCGCTACCGCAGCGCGCTGCCCCTGGCGATGGAGGCCACGCACCCGAAGAGCATCCCCATCGACGAGCTGAAGGCGGTGGTGGACACGCTGGTGGCGCACGGCATCCACCCCATCGCCCGCGTGGTGGTGTTCAAGGACCGCCGCCTGTCGCGCGCGCGGCCGGCGTGGTCCATCCGCACCCCGGCCGGCGAGCCGTGGCGCGACCACCAGGGCCTGACCTGGGTCAGCCCGTGGGATCGCGACGTGTGGGCGTACAACCTCGACATCGCCGAGGAGGCGGCGCGGGCGGGCTTCCGCGAGGTGCAGTTCGACTACGTGCGCTTCCCGGAGGCGTACCGCAGCCTGCCACGCCAGGTGCACCCGGAGGCGGACCCGGAGGGCGAGCGGACGGACGCCATCTCCGGTTTCCTGGCGGCCGCGCGCGAGCGCCTGCACCCGCTGGGCGTCACCATCACCGCGGACGTGTTCGGGCTGTCGATGAACGAGTCGCAGGACGTGGGCATCGGGCAGCAGTGGGAGCGCATCTCCGGCACGGTGGACCACGTGCTGCCCATGGTGTACCCGTCGCACTACTATCCCACCCACCTGGCGGGCATCCGCCGCCCCAACCGCATGCCGTACGAGACCGTGCTGGCGTCGGTGGGGATGGGCGTCATCCGCAACGACCGGCTGCGGACCGCGGGCGCGGAGCCGGCGCGCATCGTCCCCTGGATCCAGGCGTTCACGGCCACCTGGAACGACCGCGGCTTCCCCTACCGCGCGGAGCAGGCGCGCGCGCAGATGCGGGCCGTGTACGAGCTGGGGCTGGAGGACTGGATCTTCTGGCACCCGGGCAGCAACTACGCGCAGATCGCCGGCGCCTTCGAGCGGACCACGGAGCCCCGCGCCCGCCTGGCCGGCCCCCCCGCGCACCTCTCCGCCGCCGTCGACCGCTTCGACGCGGAGGGCGCCGCCGCCGAGCGCGCCCGCATGGCGGAAGCCGGGGGCCAGGACGGCGACGAGTAGGGGAATTACGACACGGGTCGCGTTGGTGTAGCATCGGGCACGGCGCCGGCCTCCAGCCGGCAGTTGAAACCGCGCCTCCAACGGCACGAAGTCCGCCTGCGCGGACTGAACGGGACGGATGCGCTCGCGTCGCACGGATCGCCGCATTTCCATGGTAGAGACGCCCCGCCGGGGCGTCTCTACGAGGCCTTACGGCCCACGGTCGGACGCCTCGCGAGCAAGCCTTCGCCCTCTCCCGCGCAGTTTGCGGGAGAGCGGAATTACG
>DASTLD010000593.1:0-6053 GCA_035715345.1 Longimicrobium sp. | reverse complement strand
TCAGCAGGTCCGCCTGGTGTGCGGCCTCGCGCGTGCCGGCGCAGGGGCGCGTATCGCCCGTGTAGACCACGCGGCGGCCGGGGCGCTCGCCGCCCACCACGTCCTCCGGGCGGAAGACCCTCCCGTCCACCTCCACCGGCTGCCCGTGGTGCAGCTTGCCCCACAGCGGCCCTTCCGGGATCCCCATCTCCCGCGCCTTCTCCGCGTTGAAGCGCCCCAGCCGCGGGTGCTCCACCACGGCGTATCCCAGCGACCGTCCGCCGTGGCTGGTGCGGAACGGCACGACGTCGTACACGCCGCGCTGCACCGGCTCGCCCGCGTCCAGCTCGGTGATGCGTACCTCGAACGGCACGCGCTCCACCCCCAGGTCAACCGCCTGCCGCAGCAGCTCCGCGGTGCCGCGCGGCGTCCACAGCGCCACCGGCTCCTCGCGCGCCTGCAGACCCAGCGTGCGCAGCAGGCCGATCACACCGAGAAAGTGGTCCGCGTGCAGGTGGCTGAAGAAGATGTCGGTGAAGGTGAAGCCCGTGCCGTAGCGCATCATCTGGCGCTGCGTGCCCTCGCCGCAGTCGAACATCATCACGTCGCCCTCGCGCTGCACGATGAGCGACGAGACGTTGCGGCCCACCGTGGGGCGCGCGGCGGCGGTGCCGAGGAAGGTGACTCTCATGCGGACGCGGCGGCGTGTAAGTGCGTGAGTGCGTGAGTGCGTGAGTGCGAAAGGGCAGCCCGCCTTGCGGCGAAGCCTTCTCGCAGTTCACTCCCGCACTTCCGCACTGACGCACTCACGCACTTCGTCATGCAGTCACCACCTCCACCCGCAGCCCCGGCTCGATCTCCGTCTTGGGGATCAGCGCGGGCCAGTACGCCATGATCTCCTGCACCGCGGGGCGCCCGCCGGCGAAGCCCGTCACCGAGGGCGGGCCGGCCAGCACCAGCGGCGCGATCTCCTTGGTGAAGCGCTCCACCGCCGCCCTGTCCTGCCCGCGCACGCCCCAGCGCACCGTCACCTCCGGCAGGTCCGCGGGCGGGGGGCCGGCCAGCGGGCCGTGCGTCGCGTTCCATCCCACGTACTCCGTCAGCACCTCGTCGAAGCGCAGGCCCAGGCGGTCCAGCCGCTCGCGCAGCACGCGGTCCGCCATCTGTGCCTTCTCCACCGCGTCCGGCCAGGCGTACACCAGCGTGCCCACCGCCTTGTAGCCGTCCGAGTAGGCGATGCTGACCTTGAGCAGGTCCGTGGGCGCCCCGCCGCGCACGCCGTGCACGCGCACCCGGTCCGGCCCCGCGTCCTCCAGCCGGATGGTGGTGAAGTCCGCCACCACGTCCGGGGTGATGTAGCTGCGCGGATCGCCCATCTCGTAGACGAGCTGCTCCTTGACCGTGGCGCGCGTCACCCGGCCGCCGGTGCCGCCGTGCTTGGTGACCACGAAGCTGCCGTCCGGCGCCGCCTCGATGATGGGATAGCCGACGCTCGCCAGGTCCGGCATCGCCCGCCAGTCCACCAGGTGGTTGCCGCCGCTGGCCTGCGCGCCGCACTCGTTGATGTGCCCCGCCACCACGCCGGCCGCGATGCGGTCGTGGTCGCCGATGGCCCAGCCGAACTCGTGGATCATGGCCGCGTACGTCAGCGCCGTGTCCGTGGAGCGGCCCGTGACGACCACGTGCGCGTCCTGCCGCAGCGCCTCCACGATGGGCCGCGCGCCGATGTAGGCGTTGGCGCTCTGCACGCGGTCCAGCACCGTGGAGAGCGGCTCGCCCGTCTCCATGTTGCGCAGCTCCACGCCGCGCGCCAGCAGGTCCGGCAGGCGCTCCAGGATGTCGTCGCCGGTGATGGTGGCCACGCGCGCGCGGCCCGCCAGCCCCGCCCCGCGCGCCACCTCCAGCACCGCGTCGCGGCAGCCGACGGGGTTCACGCCGCCCGCGTTGGCGATGACCCGGATGCCGCGCTGCACGCAGGCGGGCAGGATCTCGCCCATCAGCGGCACGAAGTCGCGCGCGTAGCCCAGCGCCGGGTTGCGCGCGCGCTGCTTCTGCATGATCGACATCGTGACCTCGGCCAGGTAGTCGAGCATCAGGTAGTCGATGGGGCCGCCCTCCACCTGCTGTTTGGGGGCGTCGAGCTGGTCGCCCCAGAAGCCCTGGCCGGAGGCGATGCGGATGGTGTCTTTCATGGTCAGGCGCGGAACTCCGCGAAGTGGTCGGGATGCTGTACGTGGCGCTCCAGGAGCGCGCGGAGCCTCGCGGCGTCCTGCTCGCCCAGCTCGCGCTTGGGGACGAAGAAGGCGTTGCGGGTGGAGGCGAAGATCAGGAAGTAGCCCTCCGTCTCCCGCACGCGGCGGATGGCCGGCCAGCGCAGCTCCACCGCGGCGTGCTGCGCCTCCACGCGGATTCCGTCGGCGGAGAAGGTGTAGCGCTGCGGCCCGCCCGTCAGCACGCCCTGGCTCAGGCGGCGGCGCAGGAACAGGCGCGATCCCATCCAGAAGACCACGCTCCACAGCACGATCACCAGGGCCGCCGGCCCCGCGGCGCGCACCGCCTCCGCGTTGCCGGTCACCAGGGCGAACACCAGCGCCATCACGCCCATGACGCCGAGCAGGGGCAGCAGCATGCCGCGGCCGCCCATCTCGCGCCTGACCGCAACGAGGTCCTCCATCGTGGGCGCGAACTCCACGCGCACCGCCCCGTCCTCCGCCGCGCCGTCCTGCTCGCTCATCGGCCTCGTGCCTCGGAAAACAATCCGGAGGCCACCCGAGGCAGCCTCCGGACGGGATTATTCACCCTGCGGCGGGCGGCGGCAACCCGGCGCCGCTCGCCGATGATCAGGAGCGGCCCGCGAATGCGAGGGCCGCCCGGATGTCCGCCTGCGTCAGCTCCGGGAAGTCGTCGATGATCTCCCTCTCCGACATCCCACTATCCAGCATGTCGAGCACGTCGTCCACCGTGATGCGCAGGCCGCGGATGCACGGCTTCCCGCTTCGCTTGCCAGGCTCGATGGTGATGATCGGCGAATCATCCATCGTTACAGGGGTCCTAGCACGTCTTCGACGGTCACCGGGTGACCCTCCAGCGCGGACGACCGAAACGACTCCCCATGCCGGTAGTCTCGCACTTCGGTGTACTCGCCCCCCACCGGCTTCTGGTGCACGATGACACGCGGCTCATTGAGGTCGGCGATCCAGTATTCCGGGATCGCGGACCGGGCATACAGCGTCGCCTTCTCCAGATCGCGCGCCAACGAGGTGTCCGCCACCTCCACGACGAGCATCGCGTCCCACGGTCCCGCCTGGCGCGAACGGTAATCGTCTTCGTGAGGCCGGAGCAGCACTGCGTCCGGGTGCGGCCCCTCGCCGGAATGGAACCGCAGCGATCCCTGCACACGCAGCACGGCGCGCGGATCGGCCACGCGCCCGAGGTACCGCGTGAGCCGGTCGACGGTGTAGAGGTGGCGGTGCCCGATCGGAGTCATGCAGATGATCTCGCCATCAACGAGTTCGACGCGCTCATCCTCGTCCAGAACGCCAGCCTCGACCATCCGCACCATGTCCTCGTAGGTCCAGCGACGCGGCGTAGGCCAGCCCGTCTTTTCCAGGACCTCACCGTTGAGCAGCTCGACACCGGATTCCGGGAGCAGCCCGAGCTCACCGAGGCGCTCGTACTCGTCCGACGTGAACCGCCGGCGGTCGGGCTTCAAGAACGTGTGCATCTCGCCTCCTCCGGGTACTTCGGTGCTACAGGTTCGGCGGCAGGACGTAGGCGCCCAGGTGCGGGCCGGGGTTGTTGAGCGCCGTGCGCAGCGCCAGCGACAGCGCCGCGCGCGTCTCCTCCGGCGCGATCACCGCGTCCACGAAGCCGCGCGCGGCCGCGTACCGCGCGTCGAGCTGGTGGTCGTAGTCCGCGCGCACCGCATCCATCTTGGCCTGCAGCTCCGCGTCGGGCTGCTTTCCCTGCTTCTTCAGCTCCTCGAGCTGCGCGCTGAACAGGGCCATGACCGCGCTGTCGCCCTCCATCACCCCCATGCGCCCCGTGGGCCAGGTGAAGATGAAGTCCGGGTCGAAGCCCTGCCCCGCCATCGCGTAGTATCCCGCGCCCGAGGCGTGGTTCACGGTCAGCACCAGCTTGGGCACCGTCGCGGTGGCCATCGCCTCCACGAAGTGCGCCCCCGCGCGGATGATGCCGGAGTGCTCCGCCTCCTTCCCCACCATGAAGCCCGACACGTCCTGCACGAACAGGATGGGCGTGCGGTGCCGGCTCAGCGTCTCGATGAAGAAGGCCACCTTCTCCGCGCTGTCCGCGTAGATGATGCCGCCGAACTTGGGCGGGCCGCCGTGCGGGTCCTTGAGCATTCCGCGCCCGTTGGCGATGACGCCCACCGGCACGCCGCAGATGCGCGCGTGGCCGCAGATCATCTCCGGCGCATAGTCCGCCTGGAACTCGTCCAGCTCGCCGCCGTCCAGCACGCAGGCCAGGAGCTGCCGCATGTCGTACGGCTGGCGGTGGTCGCCGGGCAGCACGTCGTACAGCTCCGCCTCCGGACGCGCGGGGGGCCGCGCCTCCGCCGGCGAGACCGCGTACGGGTCGCGCGGGAGCTGCTTGACCAGCTCGCGGATGCGGGCGATGCAGGCGCGGTCGTCCGGCACGCGGTAGTGCGCCACGCCGCTGATGGCGTTGTGCGTGTACGCGCCGCCCAGCGTCTCGCCGTCCACCCTCTGCCCGGTGGCGCCCTTGACCAGGTTGGGCCCGCCCAGCCCCATGAACGACGTCCCCTCCACCATCAGGATCACGTCCGACAGCGCGGGGAGATACGCCCCGCCCGCGATGCACGGCCCCATGACCGCGGCGATCTGCGGCACCTTCAGGTAGCGCCGCATGATGGAGTTGTAGTAGAAGATGCGGCTGGCGCCGTACTGCCCCGGGAAGACGCCGCCCTGGTAGGGCAGGTTGACGCCCGCGCTGTCCACCAGGTAGACGATGGGCACGCGGCAGCGCATGGCGATCTCCTGCGCCCGCAGCATCTTGGTGATGGTCTCCGGCCACCACGACCCCGCCTTGACCGTGGCGTCGTTGGCGATGACCACCACCTCGCGCCCGCACACCGTGCCGAAGCCGGTGACGACGCCCGCCGCGGGCGCCTGCCCGTCGTACTGGTCGTGCGCGACCAGCAGGCCCACCTCCTGGAAGCGCGTGCGCGGGTCCAGCAGCAGGCCGATGCGCTCGCGCGCGGTCAGCTTGCCGTCCGCGTGCTGCTTGGCGATGCGCTTGGCGCCCCCGCCCTCCCGCAGCTTCGCTTCGAGCGCCAGCAGCTCGCGGGTCAGGGCGCGGGCGCGGCCCTCCGCGGGGGGCGCCGGGGCCTCGGCGGTCTGCGTCACTGGTCCGCGGCCTCGCGGTCGCGGCCGTGGTCCGCGAACCACTCGCGGATGTACTCCACCGCGGCGCCCGTGGGCGTGCCGGGGCCGAACAGGCGCCCGATGCCGCGGTCCTGCAGCACCTTCATGTCGTCCTCGGGGATGATGCCGCCGCCGGTGATCAGCACGTGGTCCGCGCCCTCGGCGTTCAGCGCGTCCTGCACCGCCGGGAACAGCGTCATGTGCGCGCCGGACAGGATCGAGAGCGCGACGACGTCCACGTCCTCCTGGATGGCCGCGTTGACGATCATCTCCGGCGTCTGGTGCAGGCCGGTGTAGATGACCTCCATCCCCGCGTCGCGCAGGGCGGCGGCCATCACCTTGGCGCCGCGGTCGTGGCCGTCCAGCCCGGGCTTGGCGACCAGGATGCGGATCTTCCGTTCTGGCATCGTCTGTCGGACGCTGTTCTGTCGATGGGTTCGGGAACGCTTGAAAGCCGGCAAAACATAGACCCGGCGCGGGCTTGCGGCAAGCGAACTTCGGGACTCACGCAGAGACGCGGAGGACGCGGAGAGAGGACGCGGAGTTCGCTCCGCGAGCCGCACTTCTCCGCGCTGCCGACCCAAGCGAGAAGCGGAACCGGGGAACGCGCCGGAACCAACAACCCTCCCCCAGACTTGGGGGAGGGTGGACGAGTAATGCGAGTCCGGG
>DASTLD010000592.1:0-3996 GCA_035715345.1 Longimicrobium sp. | reverse complement strand
CAAACTGCGTGGGAGAGGGCGAAGGCTCGTGTGCGTTGCCGCCTGCCGTGGCCTTGCACACCCCGTAGAGACGCCCCGGCGGGGCGTCTCTACCATCTGCATGCAACGTCACTCGCTCGCCACGCCGATCTCGACGTGCAGTCCGCGCAGGCGGACTTCGTGCTTTTAGAGGCGCGGTTTCAACCGCCGGCTGGACAGCCGCCACGCTCGCCGACCCGTTTCCGAACCAGTCAGCGGTTTGGGACCAACGAAGAACCCGGCCGAGCACCCGGCCGGGTTCCGCTGTTCTCGGGCGATGTGCGGCTGGGCCGGAGCGGGTCACATCCGCTCGACGACGCCTTCGACCAGCGCGGTCAGGTGGGGCTCGGCGGTGCTGGCGGTGGCGATGATCTTCCCGATGTCGGCGGGCTCCAGCGCGTCCGGCAGGCACTGGTCCGTGATGATGGTGACGCCCATCACCCGCATGCCCCCGTGCACGGCCACGATCACCTCCGGCACCGTGGACATCCCCACCACGTCCGCCCCCATCGCCCGCAGCATGCGGTACTCCGCGCGCGTCTCCAGGTTGGGCCCCGCCACCGCCACGTAGACCCCGCGCCGCAGCGTGATCCGCCGCTCCAGCGCCACCTCGACGGCGAGCGCCTGCAATCCCTCGTCGTAGACGGCGGACATGTCGGGAAAGCGCGGGCCCAGCTCGTCCGCGTTGGGGCCGATGAGCGGGTTGTCGCCCAGCAGGTTGATGTGGTCCGTCAGCAGCACCAGGTCGCCGGGCGCCCAGAACGGGTTCATGCCGCCGCACGCGCCGCTGGTGACCAGCGTGTCCGCGCCCAGCGCCCGCATCACCCGCACCGGAAAGGTCACCTGCTGGAGCGAGTAGCCCTCGTACAGGTGAAAGCGGCCCTGCATGGCCACCACCGGCTTGCCGCCCAGTGTGCCCAGCAGCAGCCGCCCCGCGTGCGTCTCCACCGTGGAGAGCGGAAAGTGCGGGATCTCCTCGTACGGGATCGCGGTCTCGACGTCGATGCGCGCGGCCAGCCCGCCCAGCCCGGTGCCCAGGATCACGCCCACGCGCGGCTGGAGCGGGCTGCGCGCGCGGATGGCGGCGACGGATTCGGCGATGCGGCCGGGGAGCGCGTCCGCCGCCACTCAGCCCCCCTGCCCCTGCGAATCCAGCTCGTCCGCGTCGCCCTCCAGGCGCGACACGGCGGCGGTGCGGTCCTCCTCCTGCTCGATCTCCTGGAGCTGGCGCTCCACCAGGGTGCGGAACAGGCGCAGGAAGCGCACGCGCTGGCCCTGCAGCCGGCGCAGCGCCTCCGCGGCCTGGGCCGCCTGCCGCCGCGCCTCGCCCACGATGCGCTCCGCCTCGCCCCGGGCCTCGCGCAGCACCAGGTCCGCCTCGCGCGCGGCCTGCTCGCGCATGCCCTCGCGGAGCTGCTGGGCGCTGACGAGGGCCTCGTTCATGGCCTTCTCGCGGTCGCGGTACTCGCCGATGGCGCCCGACATGCTGTCCACCTTGGACTGGAGCGCCACGTTCTCGCGCACCAGCTCCTCCATGCGCGCCACGACCTCGTCCAGGAAGTTGTCCACGGACAGCGGGTCGTAGCCGCGCACCACGCGGCGGAAGTCGCCCTTCTTCTTCTTTACGTCCAGCGGCGTAAGGTCGATCATCAGCCGCGCTCCCCAAAGAGGACCGAGCCCACGCGGACGAGGGTGCTGCCCTCTTCCACCGCGGCCTCGAAGTCGTTGCTCATTCCCATCGACAGGTGGCGCCCGCTGAAGCCGGGCACCTGCCGCGCCGTCTCCTGGCACAGCCGCCGCGCCTCGCGGAAGGTGCGGCGGATCACCGGCTCGTCCGCGGTGAACGGGGCCATGGTCATCATCCCCTCCAGCCGCAGCCCCGGCAGCTCCGCCATGCGTCCCACCGCGTCGACCGCCTCGTCCGGCGCCAGGCCGAACTTGCTCGCCTCGCCGGAGGTGTTGACCTGCACCAGCGCCCGCACCTCCACGCCGGCCTGCACCGCCTCGCGCGAGAGCGTCTCCGCCAGGCGCGGCGAGTCGAGCGAGTGCAGCAGGTCGAAGAGGTGGATGGCGCGCGCGGCCTTGTTGCGCTGCAGGTGGCCGATCAGGTGCCAGCGGACGGCGCCGCGGCCCACGGCGGCCACCTTGTCGCCCAGCTCCTGCACCCGGTTCTCACCCACGTCCCCCAATCCGGCGGCGATCGCGGCCCGCACCCGCTCCGGCGGATGCGTCTTGGTGACGGCTACGAGCGTGACCGCGTCCGAGCGCCCCGCGCGCTCCCGCGCGCGCTCGATGCGCTCGCGCACCAGGGCCACGCGCGCCGCGAGTGCTTCGGCTTCCATGCGGACGCAACGTACGCGGCGCCACTCCACCGAGCAAGCGGATTTTCGCGGGATGTCAGCCGAAGCCGGCCAGCGGGCGGCCCGCCGGAGGTCCCCCGAATCGTACGGGTCGGTGCGCGCCGGCGTAGATCGGGCCGGCGGTTGAAACCGCGGCTGAGAAAACACGAAGTCCGCCTGCGCGGACTGAGCGGGGAGAGTGCCGTACGAGGTGGCGCAGACCGCCGCATTTCCAGGGTAGAGACGCCCCGCCGGGGCGTCTCTACGGCGGCGGCCCTGCCACGGCAGGCGGCATCGGGGGCAAACGTACCCCCTCTCCCACGCAGTTTGTGGGAGAGGGACAGCGCGGCACCGCGGACGCGACGACAGTCGCGCGCCGCGGTGCCGCGCAGGGTGAGGGCCTACGCCGGCTGCGGCGCCTCCGTCCCCGGCTTCACCGCGGGCGGGCCCTCGGCCAGCATGTGGCGGAGCTGGTCGGGGGTCAGGCTGCGGAACAGGCGCCCGCCGTGCGCCAGCGACACCCACCCCGTCTCCTCCGACACCACCACCACCATCGC
The DNA here is from genome assembly GCA_035715345.1 of Longimicrobium sp. Taxonomy (GTDB): domain Bacteria; phylum Gemmatimonadota; class Gemmatimonadetes; order Longimicrobiales; family Longimicrobiaceae; genus Longimicrobium. The sequence continues at coordinate 1,082 of DASTLD010000592.1, read as the reverse complement.
GTCCGTCTCCTCCGACAGGCCCAGCGCGGCGCGGTGGCGCGTGCCCAGCGAGCGGTCGGTGATGGAGCGCTGCGTGAGCGGCAGGATGACCCCCGCGGCCACGATCTCGTCGCCGCGGATGATGGCGGCGCCGTCGTGCAGCAGGCTGTACGGGGTGAAGATGTTCTGCAGCAGCGCGTCGCTGACGCGGGCCTGCAGCGGGGTGCCGGTCTCGATGTACTCGCCCAGCCCCACCTCGCGCTCGATGGCGATGATGGCGCCCACCTTGCCGCGCGACAGCTCCTCCACCGCCTCCGCCACCTCTTCCACCACCATCTTCTGCTCCAGCCGCGTGAACAGCCGCAGCAGCCGGTTCTGCCCCAGCAGGGCCAGCGCGCTGCGCAGCTCGGGCTGGAAGAGCACCAGGGCGGCGATGACCCCGAAGCGCAGCAGCTGCTCCAGGAGCTGCTCCAGCAGCCGCAGGTCCAGGATGCTGGCCACGATGTAGATGCCGACGACCACGAACACGCCCAGCAGCATCTGGATGGCGCGCGTGCCGGAGAGCACCACCAGCACGCGGTAGAGCACCGCCGCGACGATGGCGATCTCCAGCAGGTCCTTCCAGTCCGGCGCCAGGAAGGCGACGTGCTCCAGCCAGGTCACGCGGCCCCGCCCTCGGAGAGGATGGCGTGCGCCACGTCCAGCGCGTGGCGGGCGGAGCGCACGTCGTGCACGCGGAACACGCGGGCGCCGCGCGCCAGCCCGGCCACGCAGGCGCCCACTGTGCCGGCGTCGCGCTCCTCCGCCGGCACGCCCCCCAGCAGCGCGCCGAGGAACGACTTGCGCGACGGCCCCAGCAGCAGCGGCCGCCCCACCCGCATCTCCACCTCACGCATCCGCGCGATCAGCTCCACGTTCTGCTCCGCCGTCTTCGCGAACCCGATGCCCGGGTCCAGCACCACGCGCCGCCGCGCGATGCCCGCCACCTCCGCCCGCATCAGCGCGTCCGCCAGCTCGTCCGCCACCTCCAGCGCCACGTCCTCGTAGTCCGCCAGGCCCTGCATGGTCTCCGGCGTGCCGCGCATGTGCATCAGCACCAGCCC
>DASTLD010000591.1:0-3315 GCA_035715345.1 Longimicrobium sp. | reverse complement strand
ACCATGGACATGCGCAGGCGGTCATCCCGCGCACCGGTCTTCGCGTGCAGTCCGCGCAGGCGGACTTCGTGTTGTCTCAGGCGCGGTTTCAACCGCCGGCTGGAGGGCGGCCGCGTGCGCGGTCGCCCGAAATCGCGAGATCAGTCATCGCACGCCGCACATCCGCGGGACCCTGGAGGGATAGATGTCGATCGAAGTGATGGAGCCGCAGGTGATGGACGAGCCGCTGGTCATCGGTGGCCGGGCGCTGCGCTCGCGGCTGATGGTGGGCACGGGCAAGTACCGCTCGAACGACGAGATGGTGCGCGCCATCGACGCGTCCGGCGCGGAGGTGGTGACCGTGGCCGTGCGGCGCGTGGACCTGGACCGCACCAGGGAGGAAGGCGTCCTCCATCACCTGGATCCCGAGCGGTTCCTGCTGCTGCCCAACACCGCGGGGTGCTACACGGCGGAAGACGCCATCCGCTACGCGCGCCTGGCCCGCGCCGCCGGCTTCACCGAGTGGGTCAAACTCGAGGTCATCGGCGACCAGGAGACGCTGCTGCCCGACGTGGACGCCACCCTGCGCGCCGCCAGGGAGCTGGTGGCGGACGGCTTCGTCGTCCTCGCGTACACGAACGACGACCTGATCACCGCGCTGCGGCTGGAAGACGCGGGGTGCGCGGCGGTCATGCCGCTGGCGTCGCCCATCGGCAGCGGGCTGGGGCTGGTGAACCCGTACAACGTGCGCACCATCAAGGCGCGGCTCACGGTGCCGGTCATCGTGGACGCGGGCGTGGGCACGGCGTCGGACGCGGCGGTCACCATGGAGCAGGGCGTGGACGGCATCCTGATGAACACCGCGCTGGCCGAGGCGCGCGACCCAGTGCGCATGGCCCGCGCGATGGCGCTGGCCACCGAGGCGGGGCGGCTGGCGTACCTGGCGGGCCGCATGCCGCGGCGCGAGCGCGCGGTGCCGTCGTCGCCGCTGCACGGCATGCTGGACTGACGGGCGGGATGGCGCAGGGCCGTGTGACGCCGTCGCGGCGGGCGGCGCTGGAGGTGATGGCGCGCGTCCGCGCCGGCGACCTGGCGGACCGCGCGCTGGACGCCGCGGGCGGACGCCTGGAGCCGCGCGACCGCGCGTGGACGCAGGAGCTGGTCTACGGCACCTTTCGCCTGCGCGGGCGCATCGACCACCTGATCGGCGCGCTGGCCAAAGGCGGGGTGGAGCGCCTGGAGCCGGAGGTGCTGGACGTGCTGCGCCTGGGCGCCTACCAGCTCCTGGAGATGGGCAGCGTGCCGCCCTACGCCGCCGTCTCGCAGTCCGTGGAGCTGGTGCGCGAGGCGGGGGCGCCGCGGGCGGCGGGGCTGGTCAATGGCGTGCTGCAGAACCTGCAGCGCCGCGGCGACGGCATCCGCTTTCCCGACTTCGGGCGCGACCCGGCGGGGCACCTGAGCACGTGGGGATCGCACCCGCGCTGGCTGGTGGAGCGCTGGATCGCGCGCTGGGGCGCGGACGACGCCCGCGCGCTGGTGGAGGCCGACAACCAGCGGCCGGAGCTGTACCTCCGGCCGCTCGGCGCTTCCGCGGACGACGCGCGGGCGCGGCTGAACCAGGCGGGCATCGCGTCCGAGCGCGTGGACTTTGCGCCGGAGTCGCTGCGGGTGCCGCCGCCCGCGGGCGCGGCGGAGGCGCTGGCGGTGGTGCCCGCGGTGGTGCAGGACCCCGCGGCGGCGCTGGTGGTGCGCTACGCGGCGGTGCCGGAGGGCGCGACGGTGCTGGACGTCTGCGCGGCGCCGGGCGGCAAGTCGCTGGGGCTGGCGGAGCGCGCGTCGCGCGTGGCGGCGGCGGACCTGTCGTGGCGCCGCATCCACCGCGTGGCGCAGAACGCCGAGCGCGTGGGCTGGACCGAGCGCGTGGGGGCGGTGGTGGCGGACGGGCGGCATCCCCCCTTCCGCTCCGCGGACCTGGTGCTGCTGGACGCGCCGTGCACGGGCACCGGCACCCTGCGCCGCCACCCCGACGGCCGCTGGCGCGTGCGCCCGGAGGACCTGGAGGCGCTGGCGGAGCTGCAGCGGGAGCTGATCGACGCGGCGGGGGCGCTGGTGCGCCCGGGCGGATGGCTGGTGTATTCCACGTGCTCGCTGGAACCGGAGGAGAACGAGGTGCAGGTGGAGCGGTTCCTGGCGCGCAATCCCGGCTGGACGCCGGACCCCGCCGCGGGCGCGGTCGATCCGTCGCTGCTGGACGCGGAGGGGCGCCTGTGCGTGCTGCCGCAGCGGCAGGGCGTGGACGGCGCGTTCGCCGTGCGGCTGCGGAGGGCGGCGTGAAGCAGCGGCCCAGGGTGCTGGCGCGGCAGGGGCCGCCCTGGCACCACGCGGCGCGCGCGCGGGTGCGGCGCTACTTCGACGAGCGCGCGCTGCTCAAGTGGGTGCTGATCACCGCGTTCAGCGCGTTCGTGTTCGGCTACATCGTGGTGTGGGTGCTGTTCTTTCCCGGCTTCGGGCGCTCGCCCATCGTGACGGTGCCGGACCTGCGCGGGCGGCCGCAGGGGCAGGCGGTGCGGATGATCGACCGGCTGGGGCTGGAGATACAGCGCGGCGGCAGCCTGCCCAACCCGCGCATCCGCCGCGGCGCGGTGCTGATGCAGACGCCGCTGCCGGGCGAGGAGGTGACGCGCGGCACCACGGTGCGCATCGTGCTCAGCTCCGGCCCGGAGATGCGGGCGGTGCCGTCCATCCGCGGCCTGCCGCGCGACGAGGCCGTCGCGCTGCTGCAGCGCTTCGGCTTCCGGGTGCGCGTGGTGGGCGTGCGCGACCGCACGCCGGAGGGGCGCATCCTGGGGCTGAACCCGGCGGAGGGAAAGCCGGCGGCGGTGGGCGGCGTGATCGAGATGCGGGTCAGCCTGGGGCCGCCGCGGGTGCTGGTGCCGGGCGTGGTGGGGCTGGCCACGGGCGATGCGGCGGCCCGGCTGGAGGCGGCGTCGCTGGCGCTGGGAGCGCGCAGCTACGACCCGGCCTCGCCGGAGCCCGCGGGCACCATCCTGTCGCAGTCGCCGGTGGCGGGCGACAGCCTGCGGATGGGCGGCCGCGTGAGCGTGACCGTCGCGGGCGCGGACCCGAATCCCCCCGCGCCGGAGCCGGTGGATTCGCTTCCGCCCGACACGGTCGCCCCCCCGCCGGCGGAGGAGCCGGCGGAGGAGCCCGCGGAGCCGCCGGCGGAGCGCAGGCCGTAGGGCGGGGGAGGGCGCAGGCGGGGTTCTACGCATGCGGGACGGTGCCTTCCGTGGGCGGAGGGGGGGGGGGGGGGGGGGGGGGGGGGGGGGGGGGGGG
>DASTLD010000590.1:0-3158 GCA_035715345.1 Longimicrobium sp. | reverse complement strand
CCGCCCGGGCAGGAAGGTCAGCTCGATCACGAAGGCCAGCTCCTCCACGCGGCCTCCCACCTCCTCCACCAGCCCCGCCGCCGCGCCGGCCGTGCCGCCCGTGGCCAGCAGGTCGTCCACCACCAGCACGCGCTCGCCGGGGCGCACGGCGTCGCGGTGCATCTCCAGCGTGTTGGTGCCGTACTCCAGCGCGTACTCGCGCCGCACCCGGTCCGCCGGCAGCTTGCCCAGCTTGCGGATGGGCACGAACCCCACCCCCAGCGCCAGCGCCAGCGGCGCGCCGAAGATGAAGCCGCGCGACTCGACGCCCGCCACCGCGTCGATGCCGCGGCCGCGGTAGCGCTCCGTGAACGCGTCCACCACCTGCGCCAGGCCGCGCGGGTCGCGCAGCAGCGGGGTCACGTCGCGGAACAGGATGCCCGGCGTGGGAAAGTCCGGCACGTCGCGGACGAGCGCCTTGAGGTGCTCCATGGGTCGGCCACGGGTGGGGATGAGGGGGGTGATGGGACCGGCCGCCAATGTAGGACGCGTGTCCGGGCGTGGACAGGCGGCGCGTTGACCGCGCGCGGGGCGGACGGTATCGTCTCCCGCGTGCGCGCCGGGCACCGCAACGCCTCCTCCTTCCTGAATGTTCTTCTACAGCATCACCGACGGGATCCGCGTGACCGCGCAGCCGCGGTACATGGAGCGCCACTCCGACCCGTCCGAGCCGCGGTTCGTGTTCGCCTACCGCATCCGCATCGAGAACGTGGGCCAGGAGGCGGCGCAGCTCCGCTGGCGGCACTGGTTCATCCACGACCCCGTGGCCGGCGACAGCGAGATCGAGGGCGAGGGCGTGGTGGGCGAGCAGCCGCTGGTGGGGCCCGGCAGCGTGCACGAGTACGAGAGCTTCTGCGTGCTGCAGGCGCCGCGCGGCCACATGGAGGGGTACTATGTCTTCGAGCGCCCCGACGGCACGCCGCTGCGCGTGGCCATCCCCCGCTTCCAGCTCCGCACCTTCGCCGAATGAGACCGCCGCCCTCCCTTGCCGTCCCGGTCGCCGCGCTGGCGCTGGCCGCCTGCCCCACCGCGGGCAACCACCTGCCCGCCGCGCGGCTGGAGGTGACCGCCTCGCCGGACTCCATCGCCCCCGGCGACACGCTGCGCCTGGCCGCGACGCTCAGCAACCCGGGCAGGCGGCCGGTGCGGCTGGAGTTCGACCATGAAGGGTGCCAGGTGGTGTTCTACGTGCAGCGCGAGGACCACAGCATCGTCCACCCGCCCGGCTCCGGCGCCGCGTGCGTGGGGCCGCCCGCCGTGATCGAGCTGGCCCCCGGCGAGGCGCGGCGGTTCGAGGACCAGTGGCCGGCCACCGTGGGCGGCGAGGGCACCTTCACCGCGTTCGCCGTCCTCTGGGAGCACCACATCCCCCGGGGCGCCAACCGCGAGCTGAAGAGCGGCCACCGCTCCAACCAGGACACCATCCGCGTCGCGCATCCCGCATCATCCAGATAGATGCCGAAAACGAGCGGCGGTCGCTCCGCGCGGGCCGTCGTTCGCGGGTTTTTACAAGTGAACAGAGTGAACAAAGCGGCTCGAAATAGCCGCGCCTCTTGTCCGACGGGACGGACGTGCGTACACTGTCCAGTGTACGCCGACAACATGTAAACAGAATATACACCGCGCTTCGGCGCGGTCGGGACGGGTGGAGGCGCGCGATGCCTCCTCCTAGTCCGCGCGTGGAGTCCATCCGGGAGGCGGCGCGGCTGGCGGTGGAGCAGTCGTCGCTGCGGGCGGTGGCGCGCGCCATCCCCATGAGCCCGATGGGGCTGCTGCACTTCATCCAGGGCACGCAGCCGTACGCGGCCACGCTGCGCAAGCTGACGGCGTGGTTCGCGGCGCGCGAGCGGGCGGACTTCCCGGACGACAAGGCCCGCGCCGCGCTGACGGTGCTGCTGGAGGGCGTACCGGAGAAGCACGTGGACGCCGCCGCGCGCGAGGTGCTGCAGGTGCTGGCGCGCACGCACAAGCAGGCCCGCACCCGCCAGCCGCGCTGGCTCGAGCGCCTTCTCCGCGACCAGGGCTCGTGATCACGGGCGCCCACTCGGGGCGCCCCGTTCCGCATTCCCCGCCTTGACACGTCCTGCCCTGCCGGGGATGTTGCCGCGCACCCAACCGCCATTCCGCGCGCGGCTCCCATGCACAACTACTACGTGTACATCCTGGCGAGCGCCACGCGCACGCTGTACGTGGGCATGACCCGCGACCTGGTGCGGCGCGTGTACGAGCACAAGCACGGACTCACCGGCGGCTTCGCGAAGAAGTACAACGTGAACCGGCTGGTGCACTACGAGCACTTCACACAGGCCGCCGCCGCCATCGCGCGGGAGAAGCAGCTGAAGGGGTGGCTGCGGCGGCGGAAGCTGGATCTGGTGGAGGAGCACAACCCGGAGTGGCAGGATCTCTCGGCCCACATCGGCCTCAAACCGGAATAACGATGGTTGTCATCCTGAGGGAGGCGCGTCGCGGGGCCTGGCCCCACGCGGAACCATGGCGCCGACCGAAGGATCTTCTCTGCCCTGCGCCGGGACCAGCAAGGCGCGTAAGCATCGGCACGCGATGAGTAGCCGTGCGCATGTCCAGGCAAGATCCTTCGGTTGCGCCAGACGACAGCGCATGCGGAACGTGCGGCGCTCCCTCAGGATGACACCCGGCGAGGGGCGGCGCCTTGCCGAAGGACATGGCGACGCCGGGTCGGTCCACATAACGCCGACCCTGTCATCCTGAGGAAGGCGCCTCGTGGGATCTGACCCGGCGCGGAACTACGGCGCCGACCGAAGGATCTTCTCTGCCCTGCGCCGGGACCAGCAGGGCGCGTAAGCATCGGCACGCGATGAGTAGCCGTGCGCATGTCCAGGCAAGATCCTTCGGTCGCGCCGGTCGAGAGCGCATGCGGAAAGTGCGGCGCGGCGCTCCCCTCAGGATGACAACAGGGGCGCTCCCGGTTCGGGAGCGCCCCCGCATTGCATGAACGTCGAGCGGTCTACGCGCGGTCGAGGGTGGCTTCCATCTCGATGGGGACGTTGCCGAGGGCCACGGAGACGGGGCAGGTCTCCTTGGTGGTCCGGGCGACCTCCTGGAACTTCGCTTCGTCGATGCCGGCCACCTTCGCACGCACC
>DASTLD010000589.1:0-7966 GCA_035715345.1 Longimicrobium sp. | reverse complement strand
GCACCAGCCGCTCGGACGGATAGATGCGCGCGGGATCTTCCACCACGTCCGTGTTCAGGCGGAAGATCTCCGGCCACAGGAAGGGGTCGTCCAGGTAGTGGCGGGCAATGTCCCACAGCGTCTCGCCCTCCTGCACCACGTGCAGGCGCGGCTCGGGCTGCGGGTCCTGCGCGGCCAGCGGCGCGGCGGCCGCGAGCAGGCCGGCGGCGGCAAGGATGGATGCGGCTCTTCTCACGGGTCCCCGGGAGCTGGTGCGAGAGGGCGTGGGATTCACCGATGCGGACCGCCGGGTGGAGTGGGCCGGCCCCCGCTGCACGGGAGCCCGGCTCGCGCACGCGGAATGGTAAGCGGCGCGGCCGGCGGTCGCAAGGTAAACCGAAAGGATTGCGGCAGTTCGGCCCGGTTTGCCGCCATTCCCGTGCCTTTCGCGCGCAAAAACCCAAGCGCAGGCACACCAACGAGTTGCCGGGGAACGCGCTTTCCCGCCCCGCCAGCTACGGTAGCAGAATGCGGAAATGTTTGCCGATTGCGGGGAGCTACGGGAGCAGCCCCGTGTGATTCGGCAATCGGTTGCGCGGGGGGAGAGGCCCCCTCCTCCCCCCACCCCTCCTCCCCCGCGGAGCGGGAGCGGAGGGGAGCCAGGGTGGTGCATGAGGCGGCGGTCCGCGCCGCCCCCGACCCCGGGTCCCATGCCCTGCGCCGCACGTGCGTCTGCGCCCCAAGAGCCAATGCCGGCGCGTGGGCCCGCCCGGCGAATAAATTCGCGGCTGGGAAAACGTGATGTCCGCCTTCGCGGACGGGCTCCTCGTGCGGGTTCCATCCGTTCGTGGCGGTGGTCACTGCATGTGGCGCGGACGCGCACGTGAATCAGCGCAGGCGGCGAGTCGACTCCACTCGACCGGCGAGCTTCGGGCGGATGCGCTCGATTTCGGCAGCCAGCCCCTCCAGGAGATTTGAGATGCTGGCGCGGAGCTTTGCAATCTCCTCGGCCGAGACGGTGCGGGTGCCGCCGTACTCGAGGTCATGGCGGATGCTGCGCGCGGCCTGCATGGCCGCGATGGTGCCTTTTAGCTCCGGCGGTGCCAGCGCGACACCGCAGGCAAAGGTGTGCTGGTGGTGCGCGGACGCGCCGCGGGCGCGGTAGCCGTGCGCGGCGTTGAAGGCTACGACGCCCTGCCGGGCAGAATCGTAGAGCTGCTTGAACTGGCCGGTGTGGCTCAGGCGGGGTACGCCCGCGTCGCGGAACGACTCGATGGCGCGCCGCCAGTACGCCAGCACCTCCTCGTCGTCGGCCGCGAGCCGCTCCGCCCACGCGTTCGCGACGAGCTGGTCGATGGTCGGGCCCGTCATGCGGCAAGCACCTCGTCAGGGGATCCCATCGCCCAGGCGAGAGGACCGGCGAGCACGCGCTTGACGTAGCTGCTCCCGGCGCGCCCGTGCTCATCGCGAAGCTCGGCGGCCGTGTAGCGCTTGAGATCGATCTCGCGGCCCAGGACCATCCCCGCTTCAATCGTCGCCAATCCGAGCGCGGCGGGATCGGCATCGTCCTCGACCACCAGCACGTCGAGGTCGCTGTCCTCGCGCATCCCACCGGTCACCGCCGATCCGAAGACGACCGCCGCCTGCACGCCGGGCACGCCGCGGAACAGGTCGCCGATCACCTCGGCGGGGGCCGCGAAGAGGCGGATCAGCTCGCGCAGGATCTCCCAGCCGGTGGGATTTGCGGCTTCGTAGAACACGCGCTGCCCCTCGCCGCTGCGGCGGACGAGATCCAGGTGCTCCAGCGTGTCCAGCGCGTTCTTGAGCGACTGGCGCGATAAGCCGAGCTGCCGCTGCAACGCACGGAAATGCAGGCGCGACTGCGGCCGGGCGGCGAAGTGCACCACCACCCGCCGCAACGCTTCTGAACCGAACAGGGACTGGAGTGCCAGACGGACCTCCACCGCGAGTGACTGGCCTAGAATGTAGGACAGCCACTCATCGCGTCAACGGGCAAAGAGCTCACGCCCTCCTGCCACGCGGACCCAACGCCTCGTAGAGACGCCCCGGCGCGGCGTCTCTACCATGTGAATGCGGCGACATCCGCAGCGCGAAGAGATCGCCGCATGCAGTCCGCGCAGGCGGACTTCGTGTTGTCTCAGGCGCGGTTTCAACCGCCGGCCGGAGGGTCGCCGCGCACGTTGGTGCCCGCGTGCAGTCCGCCCAAGCGGACTTCGTGCTTCTGGAGGCGTGGCTTCAACCGCCGGCCGGGTGCCGGCCGGCGGTGTTAGACCTGATCGGGTGGGGCCGGGCTATTCCTTCTACTCCTCCATCCCCGCGCTCTCCTGGAGCCCCGCGCCGCGGCGGCAGAAGGCGACGTACTCGGGCTCGGCGGGGGCGCAGCGGGAGGCGCGGGCGGCGGGGGCGTTCTCCAGCGTGGTGATGGTCTCGCCGACCACGCGGTAGCACTCGCGCTTGTGCTCGGCGGCAGACAGCGCGCGGCAGAAGCGGATGCCCTCGCCCGCGTCGGCGGCGACGTTGATCAGGTTCTGCACGACGCCGTTGAGGCACCACACCTGCGCCCGCCCGCCGGCCAGCCCCGCCGCCGTCGAGCACATCTGGATGGACCGGTCGTGCCGCTGCGAGGCGTACGCGGTGATGTCGCGTCCCAGGCTGGCGTAGCAGGCCCCGAGGTACGCCTCGGGCGCCTTCTCGCAGCCGCGCGCGGTGGCGGCGATGTCGCCGCGGTTGAAGAAGAGCATGGCGGACGTCTGCATCGTGTAACACGACGGGCGGTACTTCTCGTCCACCACCGTGCAGGGGTAGAGCGGGTCCGCCGGGTCCAGCGCCTTGAAGGGCTCGTGCCGCATGGCCTGCGCGCCGTGGCCCGCGTGCTCATTTCCGTGCTGGTGCGCTCCGCCCGCGCTGTCGTGGGCGGCGTGGTCGTCGGCCTTCGGCTGTGCGCCGTGGGCGTCGTGGCCCTGCGTGCCCGCGTGGCCGGCGGCGGTGTGATGCGGGTGGGTGAAGTTGACGATGTTCTCCATGAACACGCCGCCGTAGCAGCTCTCGCGCACGAAGTCGTCCGTGGCCTGGTCGCACGCCTGCAGCGACATGGGCACGTGGTTCTCGTGCACGGCCATCAGCCCGTGCCCCACGCCGTGCGCGCACTGGAAGTACAGGAACGACACAGCCTTGTGCGGCGTGCAGAGCGCGTCCAGCTCCGCCTTGCCCACCTCCTTTCCCTCGCGCTGGAGGGCCAGGAAGTAGCCCTGCACGACGCCGTGGTAGCACCCGGACATCAGCGTCGGCGGGCAGTCGGCGAAGGTCTTTGCCACCGTCTCCGGCGAGCGGTACGCGGCGATGCCCAGGCCGTGCGCCAGCGCGTGGGCGTTGGCGCGCACGTCGGGATCGGCGGTCACCAGCGTGTCCAGCACCTCCATGGCCTTGCCGATGCCCGCGGGGTCGATGAGCGAAACCAGCGCGCGCTCGATGCACGGCTGCCGGCCCTCGCGCGCGCGGCGGCATCCCTCGCGCGCCCAGCGGCCGATCTCCGTGGCGGAGGACTGCGGCGTCCACGCGGCGGCGGCCAGCGTCGTCGGCGGGCCGCTCTCCGTGGCCGGGCGGCGCGTGGCGGTACGCGTGGTGGGACCGCAGGCGGCGAGCAGCGCCGCGGCAAGGGCAAGGGTGCTGGCGATGCGCTTGGTCATTCGTGCGTCTCGGGATACCGCGGTGTGTCGCTGGGGGATTGCGCAGTATGGGCGCGCGGCGCCATTCCCGCGAGAGGGCGGGCAAGATCCTTCAGTCGGCGCCAGAGGCCGTCGCACCTATCGAGTCCCGTGCGGCGCCTCCTTCAGGATGACGACTCGGCGCCAGGCGGTTGCCCCTCACCCAGGCGCTCGCGTGCAGTCCGCGCAGGCGGACTTCGTGCTTCTGGAGGCGCGGTTTCAACCGCCGGCTGGATGTCCGCCGCTCGATCCGATCTCTTTCAACACGATCCTCATCACCCCACGCTCGCCGGTGCCGCGACCAGCGCCTCCAGCTCCTCCGCGCGGTGGGCGGCGGTGTGCTCGGCCAGGATGCGCGCGCGGGCGGCGTGGCCGATGGCGCGGCGGTCGTCGTCGTGCGTGGCGCGCAGGATCTCCACCACCTCGTCCGTGCTCTCGGGCAGCAGGATCTCCGCGCCGGGGGTGAAGAAGTGGTCGATGCCCGGCCAGCGGTCGCTGATCATGGCCGCGCCGCACGCCGCCGCCTCGAACAGCCGCACGGAGGGCGACCACCCCGCCTGCACCATGTCCGCCCGCGTGGCGTTGAGCTGCCAGCGCGCGCTGGAGTAGAACGCCGGGTGCAGCGACGGCGGCAGGTGCGGGTTCAGCAGCACGTTGCGCGGCCAGTCGATCTCGTCGGGATACTGCGGGCCCGCGACGTAGAACTTCCGCTCCGGCATCCGCCGCGCGACGCCGACCAGGAAGCGCTCCAGCACCGGCTGGCGGTCGGGCGCGTACGTGCCCATGTACGCCAGGTCGCTGACGAGCCGCGGATCGACCTCGGTGGGGTGATAGCGATCGACGTCCACCGAGCAGTAGAGCGGCTTCGCGTCGCGGGCTCCCAGCTCGCCCTCCAGCACCTTGCGTAGGAACGGCCCGCCGGTGAACGACAGGTAGCGCGTGAACAGCGGCACCTGGTCGCGGCGCAGGTACTCCGCATCGCCCCGGCGCAGCGCGGCGACGGTGACGGGCGTGTCGATGTCGTAGAAGTAGAGCGGATCCACGCCGCCCTCCACGAGCGCGTCGATCACCCGCGGCCCGTCCTTGACGTACGAGCCGACCAGCGTGGCATCCGCCTCGCGGGCCTCCACGACCGCCTCCGCGGCGATGCGCCGCCAGTCGCGGTAGAGCTCGAGCCGCACGTAGTCGGGGTTCGCCAGGTCGCGGTTAGAGCCGCGGTACCAGGGCGCATCCCACTCGTAGAAGACGACCTCGTGCCCGCGCGCGGCAAAGGCCCGCAGCAGCGCGCGGTAGGTGGTGGCATGGCCGTTCCCCCAGCTGGACGAGATGGAGAGGCCGAAGACGACCAGCTTCATACGGTCGCCTCCACCGGCGCGGCGCGCAGGATGGCGTCCATCCGCCGCGCGCGCTGCGTGTACGTGTGCTCCGCCAGCGCCCGCCGCCGCGCCGCCTGCCCGATCTCCCGCGCGCGCTCATCGCCGATCTCGCGGACGAGGCGGGCGACGTCCTCGGCGCCCGCGGCAACGAGGATCTCGTCCCCCGGCGCGAAGAAGTCCTCGATGCCGCGCCACTGGTCCGTCACCTGGCAGCTCGCGGCGCCGGCCGCCTCGAACATGCGCGTGGCCGGCGACCAGCCGTTCCGCACCATGCTGTCGCGGTGGATGTTGAGCACCAGCCGCGCGGACGCGTTCACCGCGTTGTGGCGGCCGGTCGGCACGTGGCCCAGGTACGTGACGTTCGCGGGGACGCCGCCCTTGTCGCCCCACCCCTCGCCCCCGAGCAGGAAGCGGTGCCCGGGGCAGAGCGCGGCGGCGCGGAAGAAGAACTCGTCCACGCGCGCCTCGCGGTCCGGCAGGCGGTTGCCCATGAACAGCAGGTCGTACTCGACGGCGACGCCCTCCACCGGCCGGTGCTCGTCGGGGTCGAGCGCGTTGTAGATGGGCGTGCAGCTGCGCGCACCCCACCGCTCGTACTCCGCGACCACCGGCGGGCCGCCGCCGTAGGTAAAGACCTGGTCGTAGCGGGGGATGTGCAGGCGGAACGGGTCCGCGGCATCACCGGCGATGCGGCTGAGCGTGGCGGGCGCGTCCACGTCCAGGAACGCCGTGCGCACCTCGCCGCCGCCGCGCTCCGCGACGGCCTCCTCCAGCTCCGCGTCCCACACGCCCACGCCGGAGCACTTGATCACCCAGTCGCTGTCGGCGAACGCCTGCTCGACCAGCACGTCGCGCTCCGCACCGGTGTGGTAGACGATGACCCGCGCGTAGTCGGGATCCTCGGCCAGGTCGCGGTTCTGCTGGCGGTCGTAGGCGTCCGGCTCGCAGAAGGTGACCGTGTGCCCCAGGCCGTGCAGCGCGCGGATCAGCCCGCGGTAGTACGTCGCGGCGCCGTTCCAGTACGACGACACCAGCGACGAGCCGAAGAAGGTCAGGTGCATGCCGCCTCCGTCGTGGCCAGGGCGCCGGCGCTGCCGGCGGTCCCCAGCTCGTCCAGGATCTCCAGGAGCTGCGCGGCGCGGTGGCCGCAGGTATGGCGCGCGCGGATGGTCTCCAGCCCGCGCGCCGCCTGCTCCGCCCGCGCGTCGTCGTCCGTGGCCAGGCGGTGCAGCGCCGCCCACATCTCCGCGGGCGACTCCACCGCCACGTAGTCGCCGGGGCGGAACAGGCCCTCGCTGTCCAGCCAGGGCGCGGAGACCAGGGGAATGCCGCAGGCCAGCGCCTCGAACACGCGGATGGTGGGGATGCCGCGCAGCGCCTGCACGTACGGCTGCCGCGGCACGTGCAGCGTCACCCGGCTGCGCGCGAACACCTCCGGCACGCGCAGCGACGGCGCCCAGCCGCGGAACTCCACGCCCGCCGCCGCCAGCTCCGCAAGCGCGTAGTCGGGATAGCGGACGCCGTGCGCCACGAAGCGCAGCTCCGGGAAGCGCCTGGCCGCCGCGAGCCAGTAGTCGCGCAGCTCCTGGGTGCGCTCCTCGTCGCCCCAGTTGCCGATCCAGGCCACGTCCTGCGTCTTCGGGAGATCGAGGGGGCGGAAGCGCTCCACGTCCGCCGCCTCGTGCAGCGTCCAGGCGCGCTCCACGCCGAAGCGGGCGCGGTACACGTCGCGCAGCACGTCGCCGAAGGCCAGTACGCCGTCGAACGCCGCCAGGTCGAAGCGGGCGATGACCTTCGGCTCGCTGACCGGGCGGTGGTGCGTGTCGTGGAAGAGCGGCACCGCGCCCGCCGCGCGCGCCAGCGCGGGGATGGCATTGGCGACCCGGGGATCGTTCCACTCGTGCACCAGCACCACGTCCGCACCCGCCACCGCCGCCGCCAGCTCTTCGCGGACCGCGGGCGATCTCGGGTCGTAGTCGCGCGCATCGATCTCCGGGTACGCACGCGCGAAGTCGACGACGGGGGCGATGCCGTGGTCGCGCAGCAGGTTCTTGAGCGACCAGGCGCCGCGCGGCTCGTAGCTGGCCACCGAGTGGCCCAGGCGCGTGAGCGCGCTCATCAGCCCGCGCAGGAAGTGCGCGTTGCCGTGGTTCCAGTCGCTGACGGCGCTGTGGACGAAGAAGACGAATCTCATGGCGTGGCCAGCGCCTCCGCGCGCCGGGCGGCGGCCGCGCGCGTACGCGCCAACTCCGCGTACAGGTCGATGTATTCCGCCGCCATGCGCTCCGCGGTGTACCGCCGCGCCGCCCGCCTCCGCGCGGAGGCGGCCAGCCGCGCGCGCAGCTTCTCATCGCCCACCACGCGGGCGATGGCGGCGGCGAGGGCGGGGGCGTCGCCGGGGGGAAAGAACTCCGCGCAGCCGTCCCACAGCTCGCGGAAGCTGCCGGTGTCGCTCAGGACGAGCGCGCAGCCGTGCAGCGCGGCCTCCAGCGGCGCCAGGCCGAACGGCTCGTAGCGCGACGCGGCCACGTACACGCTCGCGCGCCGCATCCACGCATCCACCTCCGCGCGCTCCACGCGGCCGTGCGCCACCGCGTGCCGCAGCGCGACCGCCTCGCCGTGCGGCGCGGCGGTCTCGCCGATCACGTGCACGGGGGGCGCGCCGGCGCCCAGCAGGCCGGCGGCATCGTCCAGCACGTCCACGCCCTTGGCCCGGTCCCACAGGCGGCCGACGCTGAGGACGACGGGCTCCGTGCGGGGCTCCGGCTCCGCGTCCGCGAAGTCGATCCCGTTGTGGATCACGCGGGTGACGGGGATGCCGTAGTGCCGCGCCACCAGCCCCCCCTGGTAGGCGGTGGGGGTCACGACGGCGTCCGACGCGGCCAG
>DASTLD010000588.1:0-9330 GCA_035715345.1 Longimicrobium sp. | reverse complement strand
AGGCGATGTCGTGCCCCAGCAGGGGAAAGCGGGGGTGGTGGGCGGCGTACATCTCCACCGCGCGCCAGGCGTGCTCCCACGCCTCGTCGAAGCGCTGCGTGTGGATCTTGACGCCCAGCAGGTCGTGCTGCGCCGCGCCGGCCAGGCTGCGGCGCCCCGCGCGCAGGGCCGCGCGGTAGCCCTTGCAGAAGTGGTGCTCCGCGTGGAGAAAGCGGCCCGCGTCGTGGTCCAGATTGCCCCACGCCAGGTGCGCGATCGCGAAGTCGATCTCCCGCCCCCCCGTCCGCGCCAGCCGCACGGCGCGGCGGAGCCAGAGCTGCGCCCGCACGGCGTCGCCCAGGCGGCGGTGCAGGCGCCCGGCGGTGGTCGCGTACGCGGCGGCGCCCGGCTCCAGGCGCGCGGCCAGGTGCGCGAACTGCGCCGCGGTCTCCTTGTGGCCCTGCTGCTCCGCCCACTCGGCGATGCGCGCCGCGCCCGCCGCCAGCTCCGGCGCCGACTCGCGCCACGGCAGCCGCCGCACCAGCGACAGGCTCCACAGCGCGCCACCCACGTCGGGGTCGTCCGTGCCCCACGCCTCCGCCCCCGGCGCGCGGAACAGGGCGGCGCCCGGTCCCGCGTCCGCCCACAGCGCTGCGTCGGCCAGGGCGCGCCACAGGGCCAGGCCCAGCGGCGTGGGGATCTCGACGAGCACGTCGAGCGGCCGCCGCGCGGAGGGGGCGGGCGGCAGCGGCGCCGGCTGGCGGCGCGGGCTGGGGCGGCTGGCTGATTCGCGCATTGTCGTCACTTCCAGTCGAACGCTGCTGGATTTCGCAGTATAGAAGCCGCCTGATTTTTCCGCCAGAAGGGTGGAGATGCAGGGATGGGGCCGGCAACGCGAACGGGCCCGGAGCGACGAATCGCTCCGGGCCCGCGCGGACCGGCCGGGCCGGCAGTTTACAGCAGGTCGCGGTCGTCGCGGCGCAGGGGCTCGTCCACCATGCCCTCTCGCAGGTGCGTGTCCGCCTCCATGCGGTCGTTGCGCAGGGTCTCGCCCTCGCGATGCACCTCCGCCCGCTCGCGGCGCAGGTCCGCCTCCACCGTCTCGTTCTCCGCCACGGAGCGCTTGCGCACCACCAGCTCCTCGGTGGGCACCACGCGCTTCTCCACCACCGCCTCCTCGGCGTGCAGCGGGATGCGGATCTCCTCGCCGTCGCCGATCACCGTGTCGGCGGCGCCGGCCACGTACCCGTCCGTGATGGGGCGGCGCTCCACCTCCACCTCGTCGTGGCGCAGCGTCACGTTCTCGCGCACGTGGTCCGTCTCCACCCGCTTGCTGACGCCGACCTCGCCCGCTTCCACGGCGCGCTTGCCCACCGCCAGCTCCTCTTCCTTCAGCACCAGGCGCGTGGCTTCCTCCTCGCCGAGGCCCTGGGCGCTCATCCGCTCGCGGATCCGCGTCTCGCGGTCCAGCAGGTTGGGGTCGCGGTTCCGCAGCTCGTTCTCGTTGCGGTCGTCGCCGTTGAAGAGCTTCTCGAGCATGTTGCACTCCGGGTCAAGAGGTGGTTCGATTTCCCGCCCGATCGCGGGGCCCGGCGGCAGTGCAATACGCGTTCCAAGTAATTGAGGGGCCGCGATTTACGAATCGCGGCCCCTCCCGTCTTTTGCGCAGGATTTCCGATCTCCACGCAACCGCAGTTCCCGTGCCGGGACGCGGTTCGTTCAAGCCCTGTCGAACTCCAGCACCAGGCGCTCGGGGAACGGCCCGTCCAGCGCCACGCGGCCCTCGGCGCCGCGGGCGCGGCGCAGCCCGGGCAGGCGCAGCAGCGCGGCCACGATCTCCGGGATCACCACCAGGTTGATGCCCAGGCCGAAGCACTGGTGCATCCCCCAGCCGAAGTGCAGGTACGAGCGGACGTCGCGGTCCAGGCGGAAGCGGCGCGGCTCCGGGAAGCCGTCCGGGTCGAACATGGCGGAGAGGGTGCCGATGAGCATCGACGTGCCGGCCGGCACCTTCCGCTCCCGCCGGGTCCCCGCGGCGATCGTGGTCTCCGCGGGGCAGAAGCGCGCCATGAGCGGGGTGTGCGGGTTGAAGCGCACCGCCTCCCACGCGTACTGGCGCACGGCGTCCAGGTCTCCCGAGCGGGCGGCGTCCTGCGCGCCCCGCAGCTCGCCGGGGCGCCGCAGCAGTTCGTCCACGGCCAGGATGCTGAAGCGGGAGATGGTGTCCACCGCGCCCACCACCAGCCCGGCGATGTTGCGGCGCACCCAGTCGTCGTCCGCCCAGGGGCGCTCCGGGCCGCCCAGCGCGATCATGCGCCCGAGCACGTCGTCGCAGTCCCCGGTGCCCTGCGTGCGCCGCCTGGCGATGTGCGCCGGCGCCCACGCCTTGATCTCCGCGAAGGACTGCGCGGCGGCGGCGGCCACGAACGGGTCGTTGATCGGGTTGGCGAACGCGTCCTGGAACAGCGTGCGCAGCCAGCGCTCCAGCGTGGGCCGGTCCGGTCCCGGGAAGCCGAAGTAGATTTCCACCATCTCCGCCGGCACGGCGCGGGTCAGGCGCTGCACGGCCTCGATGCGCCCCTTGGGCAGCGCCGCCGCGACCGCGCGCTCCGCGGCGTGGCGCGCCAGCAGCCGCACGCGCTCGGCGTCCTCGCGGCGCGCGCACTGGCGCAGGGCGGCGTGGTCGCGGTCGTACTCCGGCCCGCGGTCCATGGCCAGGATGAACGGCCCGTTGATGCGGTCGATGCTGGGCCCGTTGACCTGGCTGATGGTGAAGTCGCCGTCGCGGTCCAGCACGGCCACCACGTCCGCGTGCCGGCTGACGACGACCCGCTTGCCCAGCTTCGCGAGCGGGGCGATGCGGCGCAGCACGGCGAACACGGGCCGCAGCACGGCACGGCCGGTCAGCGTGGCGAAGATCCAGCGCCTGACGCGGAGGCCCGTGCCGCCCTGCGAGTTGGGCGACGGCGGCTGCGGCGAGGCGCCCACGACCTTGAGCGCGGGCGCGGCGGCGGGCGAGAGGGTGCTCACGGGGGACTCGCTTTCTCCTCCCGCGCAGGGGAGGGAGAGGGGCCGGGCGGACGGGGCGGATGGAGCGCCGGGGAGACGAACGGGCGCCGGCCGCATGATAAACGCACGTCGGACGGGCGACAACGTTTCTCCTCGCGACATGCCGCGGACGAAGGCGGCTGTCCCATCCCCTGGGGCGCCGCCGCCCCGGACGGGGCGGAAACTACCCCCGGGGCCGGGAGGGACGTGCGCGGAAGTGATTGTGGTTGTTGGGGTTGCAGAAATCCGTGGCGTGCCGCACGCCAGGCCGCTAACTTGCGCAAACATCTGCACTCCCCGCCCGGCCCGTCTCCCGCTTTCCGCCGTCCGTATCCATTTCCTCACCCGGGCTTTCCGCCGGCTCTACCCGTCCGGCGTCCCCTTTCTCCCCCCCGGCCCCGGAGCCCCCGATGAGCGACACGCAGCACCCGCCCCATCCGGACGAGCAGCCGCCCGCGGCGGCGGCCGTCATCCCTCCGGGCACGGACGTCCCGCGGTCCCCCGCCGGACCGGCGGAGGTGGACGTTGGCGGCATCGCCATCGTCTCGGAAGAGAAGCTGCGCCGCCGGGCGCAGGTGGCCGCCGCGCGCGAGCGCAGCGCCGCGGAGAAGACGGAGTCCGCGCGGAACGACGGGCGCACCGAGCAGTCGTCGCTGCTGGTGATGGTGCCGGTCAGGCCCGGCCACTACCAGGAGCTGGAGGCGCTGCTGGAGAAGGTGGCCAACCCCGACGACGGCTACGACTTCGAGGTCAACTGCATCATCCCGTTCGCGAAGGTGCGCACGCTGCACTTCGCGCGCATCCTGCTGCACCAGGCGTCGCCGGGGCCGGACAACCCCGTCCCCACCTATCCTCCCCCGCCGGCAGAGGGCCAGCCGCAGGCCAAGGGGCCGCCCATCCCGCAGAAGATGCTGTTCTCCACGGACTTCGACGGCACGCTCGAGGCGCACGTGGACGAGCTGCTGGCGGTGGCCGGGCCGGGCATAGACCGGGTGTTCAGCCACTGCGAGGGGTGGCCCGGCATCGACGACCCCGCCGCCGTGCACGGCTACTTCCTGCGGCACCGCATTGCCTCCAACACCTTCTACACGGGGACGATGAACCGCTCGGTGGACCAGATCCACCGCGAGGAGGAGCTGCACCAGTTCATCGAGCGCTACCTGGACCGGCACGCCGGCGACCCGGACTTTCCCACGGAGCCGCTGGCCATCCGCGAGCGCATCCAGCGCGTCGTGCTCAGCGAGCCGGAGCTGAAGTGGGCGCAGCAGCCGCCGGACGGGTTCCCGAAGCTGCTGTTCAACCCGGACTACCTGCTCTACGTGATGGGCGGCGTGGCGCTGGCGCTGGTGGCCGCGCTGGCCGTCGTGCTGCGCCTGGTGACGGGCTCGTGGAGCCAGGCGCTGACGGTCACCGGCGCGGTCGTGGCGGTCGCGCTGGTGCTGCTGGGCGCGGCGTGGGCGTACCTGCGCCGGCTGGAGAGGACGGACCCGGTCATCATCCTGAACAAGGACGTCGGCGACCTGGTGTCGGTGGAGGACCGCATCGTCCAGAACCAGATGAGCAGCGTCATCTACATCAAGGAGCCGCTCTGGTTCAGGGGACTGGTGCTGCGCGCCGTGCTGGCCTTCATCAACTTCTCCGCGAAGTACCTCAGCAACCAGGGCACGCTCGCCGGCATCCCCTCCATCCACTTCGCGCGGTGGGTCATCGTGGACGACGGGCGGCGGCTGGTGTTCTTCAGCAACTTCGACGGGAGCTGGGAGAACTACCTGGGCGACTTCATCGACAAGTCCGCCAGCGGCCTGACCGGCGTGTGGAGCAACTGCGTCGGCTTCCCGCGGACCAAGAACCTGATCCAGGAGGGCGCGCGCGACGAGCAGAAGTTCAAGGCCTACTCGCGCGACAGCCAGATCCCCACGCAGGTGTGGTACAGCGCCTACCGCTGGCTTTCGGTGGACAACATCAACAACAACACGAAGGTCCGCCTGGGCCTGTACGGCGACATGAGCGCCGACGAGGCCGCGGTGTGGGTGCGCCGCTTCGGCGGCTCCACCAACGTCGACAACACCGGGCCGGCGCTGGATACCCGGAAGGCGGCGAAGAAGGCCGCCCCCGCGCCCAGGGTGGAGCTGGACGACCTGCAGGGCTTCGTGGCGCGCAGCTTCAACGGCCTCAAGCACGCCCACTACGTCCCCGTCTACCTGCCGGGCGATGCCGCCGCCGCGCGCGCCTGGGTGGGCGACCTGGCCGCCGCCGTCACCCCCGGCGACCGGCGCACGCAGGCGGTGCTGGACGAGGGCGTGGCGCGCAGCGTGGGCTTTACCGCCGACGGCCTGGACCGGCTGGGGCTGGACGAGGAGACGCTGCTGACCTTCTCCACCGAGTTCCGCGACGGCCTGCTGCCCGAGTACAAGCAGCGGGTGATGGGCGACAACGGCCCCTCCGACCCGAAGAACTGGGCGTGGGGCGGGCCGGACCGGCCGGTGCACGCGATGGTGTTCGTCTTCGCGGACACGCCGGAGCGGCTGGCGGCGCTGGTGGCGGAGGAGCGCGCCCGGGCGCAGAGGCACGGCGTGGAGCTGGGCGCGCCGCTGGACAGCATCATGCTGCCGCAGGACAAGGAGCACTTCGGCTTCCACGACGGCATCGCGCAGCCGCGCGTGGCCGGCTTCCGCCCGCCCGACGACGGCGAGGCGCCCAGCCCCACGGAGGCGGTCATCCCCCCCGGCGAGGTGGTGCTGGGATACGAGAACGCGTACGGGCAGCTCCCGGACTCGCCCAGCGTGCCCAGCACGGCGGGCGCGGAGGGCCTGCCCTGGCTGCCCGCGGACCCGGACGACCCGCCGGGCACGCCGCGGCGCCGCGACCTGGGCCGCAACGGCAGCTACGTCGTCTTCCGCCAACTCGAGCAGCACGTGCGGAAGTTCTGGAGCTTCCTGGACGAGCGGGCCGCGCACGACGCGGAGGCGCGCAAGCGGCTGGGCGCCAAGATGGTGGGCCGCTGGCCCAACGGCGCGCCGCTGGTGCGGCACCCGAAGGCGGAGCCGGCGGAGTTCGACCTCAAGACGGCGAACGACTTCCTCTACTCCGGAAAATGGGACGATGTCCGCGGCGACAGGTGCCCGCTGGGATCACACATCCGCCGCACCAACCCCCGCGACGGCATGCAGCCGGGGCCGCAGGGCTCGCTGCTGGTGGCGGACCGCCACCGCCTGCTGCGCCGCGGCCGCGCCTACGGTGAGCCCATCGACGCGTCGTTCGACCCGGCCAGGATCATCGCGTCCGACGCGCCGGACGAGGGGCGCGGGCTGCACTTCATCTGCTTCAACACGGACCTGGGGCGGCAGTTCGAGTTCGTGCAGGGCACCTGGGTCAACAGCATGAAGTTCGACGGCCTGTACCGCGACATGGACCCGCTCATCGGCCCGCACGTGCGCGCCGGCGAGCGCGACGTGTACCCGGAGCAGGTCACCACCTTCACGGAGCAGAAGTGCCCCGTGCGGCACCAGGTGCACGACCTGCCGCGCTTCGTGACCACCCGGGGCGGCGCCTACTTCTTCATGCCCGGGCTGCGGGCGCTGCGTTACCTGGCCCGCCTGGACTGAGCCGAAGTCGCCCATGCGCGCGGAACCCGGCGCCGGAGCCTGCTCCGGTGCCGGGTTCGTCGTACCGGCCGTTTCGGGCGCGGAACGTTGATGCGTTCGCGGTGTCGCATTACGTTGTGGTCGCTCCGCCTACAGCGCCCCGCAGCGGGATACCGAAGTTCCTCGATCCGCCCCGTTCATCGATGCCGGAAACGCAGGCGCCGGAACAGCTGCTCCGCGACAATCTGGACCGGCTGGAGCGCATCGTCGCGGCGCTGTGCCGGCGGCATCACCTGTCCGGCGACGAGGCGGACGACTTCGCCTCGTTCACGCACCTGCGCCTGTGCGAGAACGACTACGCGGTGCTGCGCAAGTTCCGCGGGGAGAGCTCGCTGCCCACGTACCTGACCGTGGTGGTGGCCATGCTGTTCCGCGAGTACTGCGTGCGCGAGCGCGGGCGCTGGCGGCC
The DNA here is from genome assembly GCA_035715345.1 of Longimicrobium sp. Classification (GTDB taxonomy): domain Bacteria; phylum Gemmatimonadota; class Gemmatimonadetes; order Longimicrobiales; family Longimicrobiaceae; genus Longimicrobium. Next base: position 2,250 of record DASTLD010000588.1, on the reverse strand, counting down.
GTCCGCGGCGGCGCGGCGGCTGGGTCCGGACGCGGTGCGCCTGGAGACGCTGCTGTACCGCGACGGGTGCTCGCTCTCCCACGCGCACGCCAGCCTGCGCGGGGCGGGAACCGATCTTTCCGACCGCGAGTTCGCCACGATGGTCTCCAAGCTGCCGCCACGGTACGCTCCGCGGCCCCGCCGTGTGGCCGCCGAGACGCTGGACGGCCTTCCCTCGGCCGCGGGGGCGGAGGACGTCGTGCTCTCCATGGAGGCGGAGCAGGAGCGCAGGAGGATGGAGGAGGCGCTGCTGCGGGCCGTGGACGCGCTCCCGCCCGAGGACCGCACCATCGTGCGGATGCGGATCTGGGAAGGGCTGAGCGTGGCGGACATCAGCCGGGCGCTGGACCTGCCGCAGAAGCCGCTCTACCGGCGGCTGGAGCGGATCGTGGCCACGCTGGGCGAGGCGGTGCGGGCGGCCGGGGTAACGCGCACGCAGGTGCGCGCGCTGCTGGACGACGCGGACTGAGCTGCGACAATCGGGGGCCCCGCCTCTCCAAAGAGAAGATGGCCCCCGCACCGTGGGAGGACGAGGGATGTGACGAACGCCGAGATCGACCCCGAGCGCCTGGCCGCGCTCCTGGACGGCCGCCTTTCCGGGCGCGACCGGGACGCCGTCGTGGAGCAGCTCGCCGCGTCCGAGGAGATGCTGGCGGTCTATGCCGACGCCGTGGCCGTGTCCGGCGCCGAGGAGGGCAACGCGGCGCGGACGGGAGACCCGGTGCGCGTCACGCCGCTGCGCGTCCGGCGCCGCTGGGTGCCGCGCGCGGCTGCCCTGGCGGCCGTGCTGGCCGGCCTGGTGGCGGCGCCGTGGCAGTGGAACCGGATGCGCGCCGCGCCGCCCGGTCCCGGACGCTTCGCGGTGCTGCTGGAGCGGAGCGGGGGCGGACTGCCCGCGGACTGGGAGTCGCGCCCGTGGAGCAGCACGCGCGGCGCCGGCGACGGGCTCTCGGAGAACGCCCGGGCCGCCCGCCTGGGCGCGCTGCAGGTGGACCTTCGCGTGGCGGTGGCGGCGGGAGATCGGCCCGCCGCGGAGCTGCTCCTGGCGCAGATCCAGGGGCACCTGGACAACATGCCGTCGGGGGGGCTCGCCGCCGATCCGTACCGCCGGCTGCAGAGTGGAGAAGGCGAGGCCGCGCCGCTCCTGAAGGACGGCGAGCAAACGGTGGCCGACCTGGTGCCGGCGGACTGGCTGCGCGCCGGCGCCTGGGCGGAAGGCGCGAGCCTCGCCGCTCGGCGCGGCGACGCGCGATACTTCCGGTCGGCCGAGAGCCGGGCTGCACTGGCCGCCATCGGCCGGCTGGAGGGCCTGCCGCCCGATGCCGCTTCCGCGGCCGAGCGGCTCCGGCGCCGGAGCGTGAGCACCGCGGATGAGGGGGTCGACTTTGCCGCCGCGCGCAGTGATGCAGACGCGCTGCTGGGAGCCCTGGGCAGCTAGCCCGGGTTCCGCCCGCCGCCCCGCGGCCTCGCCCGGCTGGACCGAGGCCGCTCCCGAAAACCGAAACCCGGCTCCGGAGCCCTCCGGCGCCGGGTTTCGCTTCCAGATAAAAAAACCTGTCGCGGCGCGGCGATGCCGCCTATCTTCTCCATTCCCGCCGCCTCGCGGGGGGAAATTTTCCGCGGTTCCTTCCCGGTCCACCTCCTCAGCACATCATCCCCATGAACTCCGCCACGCTCCGCACCCTCCCGCTTGCCGCCCTGGCGCTCGCGCTTGCCGCCTGCGGTGGCGGCGACGAGCCCGCCGACACGGCCGGCGACACCACCGCCGCGGCCTCCGCCGCTCCCGCGCCGTCCGGCGCCCCCGCCGCCGTGTCCGCCACGGGCGGGGGCTCGTGCGAGAGCTACGGCTTCGGCGGGCCCATGGAGCAGCAGCTCGGGCTGCAGGCGGGCAGCCGCGGCACGCTGCCGGCGGACTTCCCGGAGCCGCCCGCGGGCGCCACGCTCTGCGGCGCGCGGCCGGACCTGGACATCGCCTACTTCACCGGCGGCGGCGCGGGCCAGGAGGCCATCCTGACGCACTACCGCAACGCGCTCACCGCGCAGGGCTACACGGTGGACGCGAACGACGCCGGGATGGAGCAGGGCGACACGGAGATGTCGTTCCGCAAGGAGGGCGCGGCCAACGGCTCGGTCTACGCGGACAAGGACGGCACCTTCAGCGTCATGTACACCGCCCTCCGCTAGGCGCCCGGTCCGGCGGACGCGGCCATC
>DASTLD010000587.1:0-4263 GCA_035715345.1 Longimicrobium sp. | reverse complement strand
CGGTGTCGCCCCAGTTCACCGTCGACGAGCCGGGGGCGGTGGAGGGGCTGCTGTTCTTCGACAAGGACGAGGACAACGTCTTCGACCCGTCGGACGGCGACTACGCGCTGTCCGGCGTGCAGCTGCAGATCCGCGTGCGCGGCGCCACCGACGTGCTGGCGGGCGGCAACGTGACCAGCGACGCCAGCGGCCGCTTCGCGGTGAGCAACCTGCCGGCGGGCACCCACGACGCCTTCGTGAACGCGGCGTCGCTGCCGGCCGGCGTGGTGCTGTGCTCCAACCCGCTGCCCATCACGGTGGAGCCGGGGGTCACCCGCTTCTACGCCTTCCAGACCCGGGGCGGCTGCCTGGTGCTGATCTCCGTGGCGGAGGCGCAGCCCCTGGGCACGGTGGTGGTGGTGCGCGGCATCGTGACCGCGGCCCCCGGCACCATCCGCAGCGGCTACACCTACATCCAGGACGCCTCCGGCGGCATCCGCATCTTCGCCAGCTCGCTGGAGGGCCAGGGCATCGCCGTGGGCGACCGCATCGAGGTGTCGGGCACGCTGGCGGCGTTCAACCAGGACCTGCAGATCACCAGCCCCACCCTGCGGGCGCGCGACCCGGCCTTCGGCAGCGTGGCGCCCACCGCGCTGACCACCGCGGCCGTGGCCGCCGCGGGCGACGCCAAGAACGCGCTGGTGGGCACGCTGGTGCGCATCACCACGGCGCAGGTCGCCGGCTACGGCACCGGCAGCAACGCCATCAACGCGACGGTCAACGACGGCTCCGGCGCCACGCAGGTGCGCATCGAGCGCGGCCTGGCCGCCACGGACGCGGCGGCGCAGGCGCTGATGGGCGTGGGCAAGTGCTACAACGTGACCGGCGCGCTGGGCACCTTCAACGGCACGGCGCAGGTGTTCCCGCGGACCGTGGCGGACATCGTGGAAGTTCCCTGCACCTGACGATGAGAACGGCGAACCCGATGACAATCCTGAAGAGCTGGACCGCCGCCGCGCGCGGGGCCCTGTGCGCGGCGCTCGCGGCGGCCGGGCTGGCCGCGGCGCCGCTCGCCGCCCAGACCACCACCGGCGAGGTGCGGGGCGTGGTGACGGGCGACGAGGGGCCGCTGGCGGGCGTCTCCGTGAGCGCGCGCAGCCCGGAGACGGGCTTCAGCCGCAGCGCGGTGACCGGCGCCGACGGCCAGTACGTGATCCGCCTGCTGCCCCCGGGCACCTACAACGTGCGCGCGGCGCAGATCGGCCGCCGCCCCACCAGCACGGAGGTGCGGGTGGCGGTGGGCAGCAGCGTGGTGGCCAACCTGCGCCTGGCGGCGGAGGCGGTGGCCCTGGAGGCGGTGACGGTGACCGCCGTGCGCGGCGAGACCACCGCGGAGGGCGGCGTGACGCAGCTGGTGGGCCGCGAGCAGATCGAGAACCTGCCCGTGCTGGGCCGCGACTTCACCGACTTCATCAACCTGTCGGGGCTGGTGGCGCCGGACCCGGGCAACACCACGGGCGGCCAGTTCTCCATCGCCGGCCAGCGCGCCTCGCAGACCAGCATCCAGATCGACGGCGTCGACGCCAACAACTCGTTCTTCGGCGAGAACCGCGGCGGCAGCCGCATCCCCTTCGCCTTCTCGCTGGAGTCCATCCGCGAGTTCCAGATCATCACCAACGGCTTCGACGTCGAGTACGGCAACTACTCGGGCGGCATCGTCAACGTGGTGACCAAGGGCGGCACCAACGAGTGGCAGGGCACCGCGTACGCCAACTACCGCGGCGACCAGCTCACCGGCCGCAACTTCGACCGCTCGCAGCCGCTCAAGGACTACACGGTCACGCAGTACGCGGCCAGCATCTCCGGCCCGCTCAAGCGCGACAAGCTGTTCATGCTCTTCTCGCTGGACGGCCAGCGCCGCCGCGAGCCGCAGCTGCCCATCACCCTGGCGCGCTTCGCGCCCGGCGGCATCAACGAGGACCCGGTGGTGGCCGACGAGGTGGAGCGCTACTTCGAGATCCTGGAGAACGAGTACGGCATCACCGACGCGGAGAGCGGCTACCGGGGCTTCCAGACCGCCAACGACGTGCTGACGCTCTTCGGCCGGCTGGACTACAACGTCAACGACAAGCACCGGCTGACGCTGCGGCACAACTACAGCGACTTCAACAACGCCGACGAGTACAACGTCAACTTCGACTTCATCTACGGCCGCTCGCGCGCGGAGCAGTTCACGGGCACCTCGCACTCGTTCGTGGGCGAGCTGCAGTCCGTGCTCTCGCCGCGCACCTTCAACGTGCTGCGCTTCCAGGCCAGCGACGAGGACCGGCCGCGGCAGGGCAACGACGTGCGCCCGGCGCTCACGGTCAACCTGGCCGGCGGCGAGCGCATCGGCTACGGCGGCACCTTCGTCTCCTTCCTCAACAACCTGGAGGAGACCAAGTACCAGATCATCGACAACCTGACGCACACGGCGGGCGACCACACGCTGAAGGTGGGCGGCAACGCCATGTACACGCACATCTTCAACCGCTTCATCTCCAACGGCGCGGGCGAGTACAGCTTTGCCAGCCTGGACGCCTTCGAGGCCTTCCAACCCACCTCCTACACGCGCTTCATCCGCCAGGGCGGCGGGGTGCCGGTGTCGGAGTTCGACGTGGTGGAGTGGAGCGTGTACGCGCAGGACGAGTGGGCCGCCACGCCGCGCGTCACGGTGACGGCGGGGCTGCGCTACGACCAGCAGAGCTTCCGCGACGCGCCGCAGCGGGTGATCGCCGCGGAGCAGGCCTTCGGGCTGGAGAGCGGCATCGCGCCGACGGACAACGACAACTTCTCGCCGCGCCTGGGGGTGAGCTGGGACGTGCGCGGCGACGGGCGCTCCATGGTGCGCGCCGGCGCGGGGTACTTCTACGGCCGCGTGCCGTACGTGCTGGGCGGCAACGTGGCGGGCAGCGTGCTGCCGGTGGTGCAGGTGGTCTGCCGCGGCGGCCTGGGCGACCCGGACGCGCCGCCCTCGCCGGAGGACTACGGCACCTGGTCGCCGGGCGGCGAGAACAACCCGGAGCAGTGCGCGGAGACGGCGGCCACGACGGGAATCCCCACCTACACCTTCTGGCAGCCGGACTTCGAGTTCCCGGAGACCTTCAAGGGCAACCTGGGCATCGAGCAGGCCATCGGCCGCGGCACCACGGCGTCGCTGGACCTGATCTTCACGCGCAGCTTCAAGCTGTACACGGTGCGCAACCTGAACCTGCGCCCGGCGCAGTTCACGCTGGAGGGCGAGGACGGGCGGCAGATCTTCCAGCCGGCGGGGGGCTTCGACCCGGCGGCGGCGGACGCCACGGCCAACACGCTGCGCTCGCGCAGCAACCTGGAGTTCTCCGACATCTTCGTGAACTACAACGACGGCCGGGCGGAGGCGTTCACGGCCACGCTGGAGCTGAACCACCGCTTCAGCGGCGCCACCTCCTTCGGCGGGTCGTACACCTTCACGCGGGCGTACGACAACTCGTCGTACTCGTGCTGCACGGCCAGCTCCGGCTTCCAGGACCCGGACGTGGGCGTGCACGGGCCCAACGAGGTGGGCGGCATCGGCGACCGCGAGCGCGCCTGGGGGCCCAGCTACTACGCGCGTACGCACACCTTCGTGTTCAACGGCAGCACGCGCCTGCCCTTCGGGATCAACCTGAGCGGCATCTGGCGCCTGCAGAGCGGCCGTCCCTGGACGCCGGAGGTCAGCGGCGACCTGAACGGCGACGGCGTGCGCTTCAACGACCGGCCGTTCATCTTCGCCCCCGAGGACCTGCCGCTGGCGGACACGGGCGCGGTGGCCACGGCGCAGCGCGAGCGCTACGCGCAGGTGCTGGCGAGCCGCGACTGCCTGAACGACTACGTGGGCCAGGTGATTCCGCGTAACACCTGCCGCTTCCCCTGGTACAACCAGCTGGACCTGCGCCTGAGCAAGATGTTCGGGCAGCGCGACGGGCGGCGGGCGGAGCTGCAGGTGGACATGTTCAACGTGCTGAACGCGGTCGACCGGGAGTGGGGGCGCGTGGTGGGCGTGTTCAGCGCCAACCGCAACGTGCTCCGCGCGGTGCGCTACGACCCGGCGGACGGCGGCAAGATCCTGTACGCGGTGCCGGAGACGTTCGGCCGCGAGGAAGCATTGGGCGCCAACCTGCTGCTGCAGTTCCAGACGCAGGTGGGGGTCAAGGTCTACTTCTGAGGCGCTGGGACGGGCTTCAGGAGAGGAATCATCGAGATGCGAGAGGGCCGGCCCGGGGT
>DASTLD010000586.1:0-7092 GCA_035715345.1 Longimicrobium sp. | reverse complement strand
TCCGCGTCTCTGCGTGAGTCCTTCTTTTCAGCTCAGCAGGGCGAGAACGGCGTCGCCGGCTCCTGCGGGCAGTTGTCGCAGGTGTCCAGGCACTGCGTGTAGACGCACGAGTCCTGGGGGGCGCACGTCCACGCGCCGCAGTACGTCGCGCCGGACCCGGGGACCGTGCCGCCGCACCCGGGCGTCAGGCACTGGCACGTGTTCGCGATGGTGTCCGGCTCCTCCGGCCCGGTGGCGCTGTCGTGCGCCACCACGGTCCCGCGCGCGGGCGCCGCAGGCAGCGTGTCGAAGCTCTCGACCGCGAGCGCGTCCAGGTCCAGCCGCATCTTGTTCCGCATCTCGATTTCCTCCAGTGGGGGGGAAAAAGCCCGGGGCTCAGCAGAGCTCGGGCTTGTCCGTGTAGAAGCTGTCGCACCAGTTGCAGCTGTTGACGCAGTACGTCCACCCGCACGTGTAGTTGCCGCATGTGTCCTGTCCACAGTCCGTGTACGCGGTGACGCATCCGGCCGAGCCCCCGCACCCGACCGCGGGGCAGGACTGCGCGGACGGGCAGGTGGTGCAGGTGAACTGGGCGGTGTCGATGTAGTCGATCGGCTCCGTCTCCGTGCGGTGGCCCTTCACCGTTCCGCGCGCGGCGCTCGCGCCGGCCACGGTGTCGAACGACTCCACCTCCAGTGCGTCCAGGTCCAGCCTCAGCTTCTGCATGCGATTGCCTCTGCGTGATCGTGGGGATGCCAGCGGGGAAGCAGGAAGATAGGCGATTCCGGCGCCCTCTTCAATGTTTTGTCGGATAACGATGCGGTGTGGACGCCGCCCCGCGGCGGCCTTCGACGAGGGGCTTGCGCGCGGCGGGGGGATGCGCAACATTGGCGATGCGCGCGGGCAACCGCGTGCCGAGGATGGATTTGCGCGACCGCTTGCGTACCTCGTTAAAAAAACGCTAAAGAGTCGGGACGATTTGCCGGAGAGCCAGAGCCGGCGCCGCCGTACCCCGCACTCGAAGAGTCGCGGGGTTTTTCGTTTTTCCAGTGGGCCGAATGGACAGCAGCCGTTCTCCGTACCTCGAGGCGCTCCGCGACCGCGTGCTGGTCTTCGACGGGGCCATGGGCACCAGCATCCAGCGCTACGAGCTGACCGCCGCCGACTTCGGCGGGCAGGCGCTGGAGGGGTGCAACGACTACCTGGTCATCACCCGCCCGGACGTGGTGGGCCAGATCCACGCCTCGTTCCTGGAGGCGGGCGCGGACGTGCTGGAGACGGACACCTTCCGCTCCAACCGCCTGACCCTGCGCGAGTACGGCCTGCACGACCGCGTGCGCGACATCAACGTCGCGGCGGCTCGGCTGGCGCGCGGCATCGCCGACCGCTTCAGCGCCGCGGACGGGCGGCCGCGCTTCGTGGCGGGCTCCATCGGCCCCAGCGGCTTCCTGCCCTCCGCGTCCGACCCCACGCTGGGCAACGTCACCTTCGCGGAGCTGGTGCCGGTGTTCGCGGAGCAGGCGGCGGCGCTGGTGGAGGGCGGGGTGGACGTGCTGCTGATCGAGACCTCGCAGGACATCCTGGAGGTCAAGGCGGCGGTCTTCGGCTGCCGCGAGGCCATCCGCATGGCCGGGCGCCCCGTCGCGCTGCAGGTGCAGGTGACGCTGGACACCAGCGGGCGCATGCTGCTGGGCACGGACATCGGCGCCGCGATGGTGACGCTGGAGTCGCTGCGGGCGGACGTCATCGGCCTCAACTGCAGCACCGGCCCCGAGCACATGCGGCAGGCCGTCCGCTTCCTGGGGGAAAACAGCCGCCTGCCCCTCTCCTGCATCCCCAACGCGGGCATCCCGCACAACGAGGGGGGCTGCGCGGTCTACCCCCTCCAGGCCACGCCCTTCGCGGACCAGATGGAGGAGTTCGTCCGCGAGCACGGCGTCGCCGTCGTTGGCGGCTGCTGCGGCACCACGCCGGACCACATCCGCGAGCTGGTCTCCCGGATCGGGGGGATGAAGCCGAAGGAGCGTGACGTCGCCTACGTGCCGCGGCTGTCGTCCGGCATCCGCGCCACGGACCTGGTGCAGGAGCCCGCGCCGACCATGATCGGCGAGCGGGTCAACGCGCAGGGCAGCCGCAAGGTCAAGCGCCTGCTGCTGGCGGACGACTACGACGGCGTGCTGGAGGTGGCGCGCGAGCAGACAGAGAGCGGCGCGCACGTGCTGGACGTGTGCGTGGCGCTCACGGAGCGGCAGGACGAGGACGCGCAGATGCGCACCGTGGTCAAGCTGCTCTCGCAGGGGGTGGAGGCGCCGCTGTGCATCGACAGCACCGAGGCGGACGTCATCCGCGTGGCGCTGGAGCAGTGCCCCGGTCGCGCGGTGGTCAACTCCATCAACCTGGAGAACGGGCGTGAGCGCATCGACGCCGTCGTCCCCCACGTGGCGGCGCACGGCGCGGCGGTGGTGGCGCTGACCATCGACCGCGACCTGGGCGGGATGTGCAAGACCGCGGAGACCAAGCTGGAGGCGGCGCGCAAGATCCACGACATCTGCGTGGGCGAGTACGGGCTGGCGCCGGACGCGCTGATCTTCGACGCGCTCACGTTCACGCTGTCGACGGGCGACGAGGAGTTCCGCCGCAGCGCGCTGGAGACCATCGACGGCATCCGCGCCATCAAGCAGGCGCTGCCGGGCGTGCTGACCACGCTGGGCGTCTCCAACGTCAGCTTCGGCCTGCAGCCGCACGCGCGGGCGGTGCTCAACTCCGTGTTCCTGCACCACTGCGTGCAGGCGGGGCTGGACACCGCCATCATCAACCCCGCCCACGTCAAGCCGTACTTCGAGATCCCCGAGGACGAGCGCCGGCTGGCGGACGACCTGATCTTCGACCGGCGCGGGGAGGGGAAGGACCCGCTGGCGGACTTCATCGCCTTCTACGAGGGCCGCGCCGGCGAGGTGGAGACCGCGGCGGATCCCACGGCGGAGATGGAGCCGGAGCAGGCGCTGCACTGGAAGATCCTGCACCGCAAGAAGGAAGGCGTGGAGGAGTGGATCGACCGCGCGGTGCAGAAGCTGGGCGCGGTGCCGGTGCTGAACGACGTGCTGCTGCCCGCCATGAAGGAGGTGGGTGACAAGTTCGGCGCGGGCGAGCTGATCCTCCCCTTCGTGCTCCAGTCCGCGGAGGTGATGAAGAAGGCGGTGGCGCGGCTGGAGAACTACCTGGAGAAGAGCGAGGGGCAGACCAAGGGAAAGGTCGTCCTGGCCACCGTATACGGCGACGTGCACGACATCGGCAAGAGCCTGGTCAACACCATCCTGACCAACAACGGCTACACGGTGTTCGACCTGGGCAAGCAGGTGCCCATCAACACCATCCTGGAAAAGGCGCAGGAGGTCCAGGCGGATGCGATCGGCCTGAGCGCGCTGCTGGTGTCGACGTCCAAACAGATGCCGCTCTGCGCGCAGGAGCTGCACCGGCGCGGGCTGGAGTACCCGCTGCTGGTGGGCGGCGCGGCCATCAATCCCAGCTTCGTGCGCAGCGCCGCCATGGTGGGCGATGCGCCCTACCCTCCCGGCATGTTCTACTGCAAGGACGCGTTCGAGGGGCTGGCGACGATGGACAGCCTGATGGCGGAGGGCGGGAGCGATTTCGTCCGCGGCCACAACCAGGAGATGGTGCGCCGGCAGGCGGAGTACGCCGCCCGCCAGGCGGCCGCGAAGGAGATGCGCCCGGCCGGGCGCGAGAATCCCGCGGTGGCCCCGGCGGACGTGCCCGCGCCGCCGTTCTGGGGGTGGAAGGTGCTGGAGCACATCCCCGTGGACGACGTGGTGGCGTGCATCGACCGCAACACGCTGTACCGCATGCAGTGGGGCGCGCGCAACCTCAAGGGCGAGGAGTGGGAGCGCGTGGTGCGCGACGACTTCGAGCCGCGGCTGGCGCGATACACCCTGGAGGCGCGCACGCAGGGGTGGCTGCGCCCGCGCGCGGTCTACGGCTACTTCCCCGCCGCCCGCGACGGCGACGCGGTGGTGGTGTTCGACCCCGCGGACCGCACGCGCGAGATCGGCCGCTTCGACTTTCCCCGCCAGCCGGACCGCGAGCAGCTCTGCCTGGCGGACTACTTCCGCCCGCTGAACGGCGCGGGGCCGGAGGACGTCATTGCCCTGCAGGTGGTGACCAGCGGCGACCGCGCGGCGGAGTTCATCGAGCGCCGCAACGCCGGCGGCGACTACAGCGAGGGGTACTTCCTGCACGGCTTCAGCGTGCAGGCGGCGGAGGGCACGGCGGAGTACGTGAACCGCCGCGTGCGCCAGGAGCTGGGCGTGGGCCGGGAGCGCGGGCTGCGCTACTCGTGGGGGTACCCGGCGTGCCCGGACATCGAGCAGCACGAGACCCTGTTCCGCATCCTGCCGGTGGAAAAGACCATCGGCGTGGGGCTGACCAGCGCCTACCAGCTCGACCCGGAGCAGTCCACCGCCGCGCTGGTGGTGCACCACCCCGCGGCCAAGTACTTCGCGGCGCAGTAGTGGTCCGGGCAGGGAACGTGCAGAACCGGCGGCGTTTTCCCCGTTCCCCGGGGATCCGCCGCCGACACGCAGACCAGGGGAGGCCGAGATTCCGACGCCCGACCGCATCGACACCGCGCTGAACACGCACAAGAGGCTCTCGCGCATGGTCAGCGCGGGCATCGTGGCCGCCGGCCTGATCGTGCTGGCGCTCGCGCTGCTCAGCCGCGGGCGCGAGCGCGAGCGCAAGGCCGTGCGGGTGATGGTGGGGGACGACTCCACTGCGGTCGCGCGGCTGCTGGGCGAGCCGCCGCACCGCTGCCCCACCAGCTCGCTCGGCCACCTGGTGGAGCAGTTCGAGGCCGGCACGCCGCGCCCCACCATCGAGACCACGCTGGAGCAGCTCCGCGCGCGCACGGCCCAGCGCTGGGTGTATCCCGACGGCGCCGGCTGCATTCCCGGCGACGGCGACACGGAGCTGGGGCTGGACGCCGCCGGCCGCGTGCTGTGGATCGTGCCCGTGCGCGAGCGTCGGCCGCTGGTCTACGAGACCTCGCCGGGCTGATCCGTTCGCCCGCGTTTTCATCCGAAGAAAGCCACCGATGCCCGACTTCCGCGAGCTGCTGGCCGACGGCCGTCCCCACCTGTTCGACGGGGCCATGGGGACCATGCTGTACGCCCGCGGCGTGTACATCAACCGCTGCTACGACGAGCTGTCGGTGGCGCAGCCGGACCTGGTGCGCGACATCCACCGCGCCTACGTCCGCGCGGGGGCGGAGGTGCTGGAGACCAACACCTACGGCGCCAATCGCCCCAAGCTGGGCCGCCACGGGCTGGAGGAGCGCGCGCACGAGATCAACGCGCGCGCGGCGGAGATCGCCCGCTCCGCGGCCAACGGGCGCGTCTGCGTGGCCGGCGCCATCGGGCCGCTGGGGCTGCGCATCGAGCCGTACGGCCCCACCGCGCGCGACGAGGCCCGCGGCTTCTTCCGCGACCAGGCGGCGGCGCTGGCGGAGGGCGGCGTGGACCTGTTCGTCCTGGAGACCTTCGCGGACCTGGAGGAGATCCACCAGGCCATCCTGGGCGTGCGCGACGCGGCGGACCTGCCCATCGTGGCCCAGATGGTGATCCGCGAGGACGGCAGCACCGCCTACGGCACCGACGTGGCGCTGCTGGCCGAGCGCCTGGGCGAGTGGGGGGCGGACGTGGTGGGCCTCAACTGCAGCGTGGGCCCCAGCGCCATGCTGAACGTGGCGGAGCGGCTGCTGGGCGCCACCACGCGCCCCGTCTCCATGCAGCCCAACGCCGGGCTGCCGCGCGACGTGGAGGGGCGGACGATGTACATGGCGTCGCCCGAGTACATGGCGGAGTACGCGGCGCGGATGATCCGCCGGGGCGTGCGCTTCGTGGGCGGCTGCTGCGGCACCACGCCGGACCACGTGGCCGCGATGGCCAAGGCGGTGCGCATGCTGGCCCCCGCCGCCGGCCCGCGCGTGTTCGTCAGCGCGCCCGAGGAGGGCGTGGAGGCGGCCGCCGAGCCGGTGCCGCTGCCGGAGCGCTCCGAGTGGGGCGCCAAGCTCTCCCGCGGCGAGTTCCTGACCACCGTCGAGATCGTGCCTCCGCGCGGCGTGGACCCGGAGCCCATGCTGGGCGGCGTGCGGCTGCTCAGGGCGGCGGGCGTGGACGGCGTCAACGTGCCGGACGGGCCGCGCGCGCAGAGCCGCATGGGCGCGCTGGCCACGGCGGTGCTCATCCAGCAGCGGGTGGGGATGGAGGCGGTGGTGCACTACGCCTGCCGCGACCGCAACCTGCTGGGCATGCTGTCGGACCTGCTGGGCGCGCAGGCGCTGGGGCTGCGCAACCTGCTGCTGGTGACCGGCGACCCGCCCAAGATGGGTCCCTACCCGGACGCGACGGCGGTCTTCGACATCGACTCCATCGGCCTGACCAACCTGGCGTCGCGGCTGAACCGGGGGCTGGACCCCGGCGGCAACGCGCTGGGGCAGCCCACCTCGTTCGTGCTGGGCGTGGGGGTCAACCCCGGTGCCGACGACTTCGAGAACGAGCTGCGGCGCTTCTACTGGAAGGTGGAGGCGGGCGCGGAGTACGCCATCACCCAGCCCGTGTTCGACCTGGCGCAGCTGGAGCGCTTCATCACGCGCATCGACGCGGAGGGCATCCGCATCCCGGTCATCGCCGGCGTGTGGCCGCTGGTGTCCGCGCGCAACGCGGAGTTCCTGGCCAACGAGGTGCCGGGCGTGGTGGTGCCGCAGGCCATCCTGGAGCGCATGCGCCGCGCGAGCGGCGAGGGGCGCGAGCAGGGCGTGGACGAGGGCACCCGCATCGCGCAGGAGATGCTGGCGGACGCGCTGCCCATGATCCAGGGCGTGCAGGTGAGCGCCCCGTTCGGCAAGGTGCCGCTGGCGCTGCGCGTGTTCGAGGTGCTCCCCGGCTGGTCTCCCCGCGAGCCCCTCGCAGCCGTCCCGGCGTAGGCGCAGACGAAGAAGCGACGCACGGTGCTCGTGCGTCGCTTCATGTTTCCTTCCCGCGCCGGCGGAACCAGGCGGCGCCATTCAGGCACTGGCATCCGGCGGCTCATCGTCCAGGT
>DASTLD010000585.1:0-4965 GCA_035715345.1 Longimicrobium sp. | reverse complement strand
CGCGGCGCTGTGGCACGTCGCGGCCGCCGAGCAGATCGCCCGCAGGTGGGACGCCGCCGAGGCGAACGCCCGGCGCGCCGTCGAGCTCGCCGCGGCACGGCGGGACCGCGAGACCGAGCGCCTGAGCCGCCGTCTCCTCGGCCAGGTCGAAGCGAGGAAGCCCGCGCCACCGCCCGCCGCGGCCCGCACCGACCGGGAGTTCCTGGCGCTCGTGGAGTCGCTGAGCGCCCGCCTGGCCCAGTGGTCGCCCGACCGGCGCTCACGCTCGCACGTACGCGCGGAGTGGGCCGCGTAGCCGCTAGTTCCCCGATCCGAACCCTACCCCGCTCCGCTCGCCCGCCGCCAGCTCCGCCATCATCGAGTCGGGGGCGGCTGCCGCCTCCGCTTCCACCACCTCCGCGGACGCGCCGGCGATGTTCCCGGAGCCGAATCCCACGCCGTTCTGCCCGAGGTGACCGGGGGCGGTCAGGCCCGTGGGCGCGTCGGTGGAGCACCCCACGACCGCTGCAACAACCGCCGGCAGGGTGACGAGCGCGCGGTTCCATCGCATGGCTGGCTTTCCTTGTTTTCCCGGGGGAAATCAACGCGCCAAGAGGGCACCCGGAACGATAATCGGCCGCATACTCTTTCCGCCAGCAGATGGGGGGAAACCCGGCTTCTCCTTCCCCCCAGCCGCTGGCGTGCCGGGGTTGGGCCCGACCACGCCACTCACTGTCATCTTTGGCCGTTTCGCAGGACGTCCCGACCCCTGCTCCCGTGCGGCCATGGCAGTCCGCTCGTCCAGCCGGCGCTGGCTCCCCGCGCCCGCTCTCCGCCGTGACCCCGGCCTCGCCGAACCGTGCCTGGAAGGGGCCGCGATCCTGGAGGAGGTGTCCGCCGGTGCGGGCCTGCTGCTCTGGCTGACGTACCGTGACGTGCTGCTGTGGGGCGACACGGACCCGCAGCACCGGGCGGCCCTGTTCGGGCCGGACGCGTCGCTCCGCCGCGAGCTGCTGGACGCGGCGCGCGGGCGGCTGCCGGGGGAAGCCTGCGCCGCGCTCGAGCTGCTGACGTCCACGATGCGGGGCAGCGAGGCCGGCGACGCCGCGCAGGTTGCCTATTGCTGCCACCGCCTGGCCGAATGGGCCGTCCTGGTCGGCACCCCCCGCACCGCCTTCGCCATGGCCGTGGCCGCCGCCGCGGCCCTGCCGGAGGACGCGGGCTGCGCGATCCATGCGGGCCGGGCGGCACGCGCGGCGCGGATGGACGTTGCCGCGGAGACCTGGTTCCGCCGCGCGATCGGGCTGGCGCGGCGGTCGATGGACTGGGCGTCGTACGCGGATGGCTGGCTGGAGCTGGGCCGCATCCACGCCGCGCGTGTCGTCGATTCGGCCCGGTGGAGCGAGGAGGTGGGGGCCGCGCCCTCCACCATCAGCGAGCTCGACCGCCGCGTCTCGCCGTCGCGGATCTCTTCCGAGATCCAGCCGGGCCGCGGCGACGCGGAGCGCGCCCGGCACTGCCTGGTCGCGGCGGCAAGGGCCGCGCGCCGGCGCGGCCTGGCGCGCACGCGCGTGCAGGCGTACCGCGAGCTGTTCCGCGTCACCGCCGCCGCCGGCGCGTACGGGCTTGCGCGGCGGTACGCGCGGCTCGCGCTGCGCATGCGCGGCTGGGACCCGGACCAGCGGAACAGCCTTCAGCAGGAGCTGGCCGCCCTGATGCTGCGCGCCGGCGACAACCCGCGCCGCGCGATGCTCATGCTGCAGGCCGTGGCCGCCGGCCGCCGGACCGCCCCGGAGAAGATCGAGACCCTGCTGCTGCTGGTCCAGGCCGCGGGAAAGGCGCGGGACAGGGCGGGTCTCCAGCGCGCGTGGCTGGACGGTATCAACCTGATCCGGCAGCTCGGCGAGACCGGCGACGCGTGCCGCTGGCTGGTCCGGCTCGCGGGCATCGCGGACCGCAGCGGAGAGCGGGCACGCGCGGGGTACGCGGCGCGCATGGCCTACGCCCTGGCCGTGCGCCTGGAAGACTCCGCGCTCGCCGGCGAAGCCGCCGCGCTGCTCGGGCATCCGGCGGGTAAGCGCACCATGGAGCGTCCCATGCCGGATGCGTGCTGGACCTTCTGAGCATCACCCTCGCCCGCGTCCCGCCCGCCGGCCGCGCCAGCCACGCGGCGAGGATCTGCGCGGCCTCCACCCTGTTCCGGAGACGACCGTCAAGCCTCCCGCGGCGCGTCGAGGGCGGAGCGGATGGTCCGTGCCAGGGCCGCCAGGTCGAACGGCTTGTCGACGTGCTCCGACACCACGCCCCCGGGCACCGGGATGCCTTCGTGGGGCGCGCGGAACCCGGAGGTGGTGACCACGCGCAGCGACGGCCGCCGCTCGTGGGCCTCCGCGATGAGCTCCGCCCCGCTCATGCCGGGCATCGTCAGGTCGGTCAGCAGGAGGTCGATGCGGAGCGACGCGTCGCCGATGCGCTCCAGCGCGTCCGCGCCGCTGCCCGCGGTGAGGACGGTGTAGCCGAGGCGGGACAGGTAGCGCTCCACCGCGTGCCGGAGCGTGGCTTCGTCGTCGACGACGAGGATGACTTCGTCGGGCCGCGCTGCGTGGCCACCGGCCGCCGCCGCGGGGCGCGCCGCCTCCCCCGGCGCAGGGACCGGCGTGCCTTCCGCGAGCGGCAGCACGACCTCGAACGTGGTTCCCGCGCCCGGCGCGCTCTGCACGGAGACGGTGCCGCCGATCCGGCGTACGATGGCGAAGACCGTCGAAAGCCCCAGGCCGGAGCCCGAGCCGCGCGGCTTGGTGGTGAAGAAGGGCTCGAAGATGCGGGACCGGACTTCCCGCGACATGCCGTGCCCCGTGTCCCGCACCGCCAGCACGGCGTGGCGGCTCCCGCCGCCGCTCGCGGGCGCCGTCGCCCCGTCGCGCGTGGCGACGGAGATCTCCACGCGGCCGCCGGGCGGCGTCGCGTCACGCGCATTCATCGCGAGGTTGAGGACGACCTGCTCGATCTGCCCGCGGTCGCCCAGCACGGGTACGGGGTGGCCGGGGACGGACAGGCCGAGGTGGAGGCTCCCCGCCACCAGCCGCTGCAGCATCCCGTCCATGGAGAGCACGGCCTCTCCCAGGTCGAACCGCTGCACCTGGATCGCGTCGCGCCGCGCGAACGCGAGGAGCTGCCGCGCCAGCAGGATGCCCCGTTCGACCGCCGCCCGGATCTCGCGCACCTCCAGGGCCCGCGCGTCCGGCTCGTCGCCCGCCGCCTCGAGCAGCTCCGTGCTGGCCCGGATGACGGCGAGGATGTTGTTGAAGTCGTGGGCAATGCCGCCGGCCAGCAGCCCCACCGCCTCCAGCTTCTGCACCTGGTGGAGCTGCATCTCCAGCGCGGCCTGCTCGGTGACGTCGCGCGTGTTCAGCACGATGCCGCCCACCGCGGGCACGTGCGAAAGGTCCACGACGATGCTCTCCAGCGCCCGCTCCGCCCCGGGCGGATGGCGGGAGCGCCAGCGCAGCGGGGACGGCGCGGCGCCGCTCCCCGCGATCGCTTGCGCCACCCGCTCGCGGTCGTCCGGGTGGGCGAGGCCGGCGAGCGGCCGGCCGACGAGCTCGTCCGGCGGCGCGCCGAACACGACCCGCGTGCTGCCCGTCTGGTAGCGGATGGTGCCGTCGCGCGCGGCGATGGTGGTCAGGTCGGTGGCGTGCTCGATGAGCGAGCGGAACCGGACGTCGTTCGCGCGCTCGCGCCGGGCCAGCAGCTCGACGTGCCTGCGGGCGATGAGCTGGCGCGACATGATCAGCACCATGAGCAGCGCCGCGCCCAGCACGAGCCGCCCCAGCAGGTCGTTCTCGTGCGCCGCGACCTCCAGCACCACGATGAGCACGACGGCCGCGACGGCGGCGTAGGGCAGGAAGCTCAACGAGTGCACGGGGCTGCCCGTCCGCGCCGCCGCCGGCGGACCCGGGCGCTCGCGCTGCACCTGCGGCGCGGCGACGGCCAGCAGGGACGCCAGCATGTACAGCGGGTCGTACCAGTTGGCCCCGCCGTGCGCGCCGATCAGCGCCGTGCGGCCGTAGCCGAGGTCCGCGACCACCATCGCGGCGACGCTGGCCGCCAGCAGCCCGACCGCCCACGTGGACACGCCGTGCGCGGGGCGCAGCACGACCACGAGCGCGGCAAAGATGACGGCGCCGTTCAGGGCGGGCACGACGACCGTGGTGGCGGCCGAGAGCGCCGAGTCCAGCGAGCTGTCGCCGGGGGTGCGCGAGAACACGAACAGCAGGACGAGGATCCCGGAGACGAACACCGTGGCCGCGTCCAGCCAGAACGTCGCGCGCTCCAGGCCCGTCTCGATGGCGCGGGGCAGGGCGGTGAGCGCGGCGAACACCAGGACGTACCAGACCGCCAGGAGCGCCAGCCAGATCCACGGGTTCCCGAGCGCCGGGACGAAGTGCCGGCCCAGCAGGAACAGCACGTTGTTCAGGCCCAGTACGGCGGCGGCCGCCGCCAGGGTGCGCCACGCCCCACGGCCGCGCGCGTCCAGGCCCGGCGTGTCCGACGCCCGCCAGGCGAGCAGCGCCGCCAGCGGGTACAGGGGCAGGAAGAAGGCGGCGTAGAGGGCGCTCGGGGGCTGGCGCGCGTCCGCCCGCAGGGCCCAGACGGCCATGAACACGCCGAAGAAGAGCACCGCGCCCCCCACGGCGGCGCGTCCGGCCGGCAGGTGGGCCGGCCGGGAGCGGCCGGTGGCGGAGTCGGTGGGGTCGGACATGGTCAGCGGCGCCGGAGGTTCCGTCCATCACGCACCCGGCGGCCGTCGCGAGGCCGCGCGGCACGCGCCCGGCCGGCCGCGGCGATCCCGGCCCGCATCGCCGCTTTCGCGGCGGGGGGAATGTCCTGCCCCGTCCCTCCTTGCATCGGCCTTCCCTCCGCCGGGTGTGGACGCCGTCCACCGTCTTCGCCGGAGTATAGTCCTCATCGGCCCGGTCGAGAAGG
>DASTLD010000584.1:0-2374 GCA_035715345.1 Longimicrobium sp. | reverse complement strand
TGGCGCCACCCGCTCTCGCGCGCGAAGGCGTCCGCGATCTCCAGCGCCTCGTGCGGCACCACGTCCGCCAGGGCGATGAGCGCGGTGGTGCGCAGGAACACGGGGCGGCGCGCGTCCGTGGCCACCGTGCGCAGGCCGCTGCTGCCGTAGACGGCCTTGGTCCCCAGCCGCTGCAGCGACTCCGCCGCGGTGATGGCGGCGTGCGGGTCGCGCGTCTGCGTGACCAGGTCGTTGAGCGCGAACACCGACCGCACGTGCTCGTAGGTGCCCAGCGAGCGGATGGCGTTGATGCGCACCGGCTGCTCCGGCGCGCGCACCATCTGCAGCAGCGCGCTCAGCGCCTCGTCCGCGGGGATGCCCGCGGAGTCCGCCATCGCCTTCGTCAGCGAGCGCGCCACGAACGAGCGCACCAGCGGGTCGGCGTCCCCCGCGGCGGGAAAGAGCGCCGCGGTGCCGCGCGGGTCCGCCCGGCGCGCCAGTGAGTAGGCGGCGCGCCAGCGCAGCTCGGCATCGTCCGCCTGCAGCCAGGGGCTGATGGCGTCGACGGGCAGCGGCCGGCCCTGGCGCCAGATGCCCAGCAGCGCGGAGCCCACCGCCTCCCGCGCGCCGGGGCCCTCTTCCGCCTCGCGCAGCAGCCGCTCCAGCGCCGCCCTGGCCTGGGGATGCTGGAGCTTGGCGATGGCGTACGCCGCCTCGCCCACCACCGTCGGCGCCCGCGCGATGCGGTCCGCGGACACGTACGGCGCCAGCAGCGGCACGGCGGCCGTATCGCCCATCTGCCCCAGCCCGAAGGCCGCCGCCGCCGCGACCGCGGTATCCGCGTCGCCCAGCAGCCGCCCGAGCGCCGGGATGCCGCGCCTGTCGCGGATGCGGCCGGCGGCGAGCGCGGCGCGGCGTCGCACGTCCGGGCCGGCGTGGCCCGCCGCCGCGGCGATGAAGGCCTCGTCGTACTCGCGGCGGTCTTCCAGCCGCAGCAGCCCCGCGGCGATGTCCACGTCCGTCGCGCCGCGCATCGGCCCCGACGTGACCCCGCGCGGCGGCGCGCACGCGGTGAAAAGGGCGATTGCGACGAGGAGGATGCGGGCGGCCACAGGCGCACGCAGGCGGCTTGTGCGCCGGGCGGG
This sequence comes from Longimicrobium sp., assembly GCA_035715345.1. Classification (GTDB taxonomy): domain Bacteria; phylum Gemmatimonadota; class Gemmatimonadetes; order Longimicrobiales; family Longimicrobiaceae; genus Longimicrobium. Next base: position 1,250 of record DASTLD010000584.1, on the reverse strand, counting down.
CAAGATCCTTCGGTCGGCGCCGGAGGGTCGCACCGGGGTGGACTTCGGCGCGGCGCCTCCCTCAGGATGACAGGGCTCTCGTGTCATGTGTCGCTCTGGGCGCGGCGGAAGGCTTCGAGCACGTCCGGCGGGAGCGTGCGCGGGGTGCCGGACCGGTCGATGGCGGTCAGGCCGGTGCGGCCGGTGGCCAGGCGCGTGGTGCCGCCGCCGTCCTCCACGCGCTCGATGAGGTAGGTGAACGACACCGCCCGCGAGCGCACCTGCTCCAGCGTCGTGGTCACGCGCACCAGGTCGTCGTAGCGCGCGGACGCCAGGTAGCGCAGCGACATCTCCGTCACCGCGAGCAGGATGCCCTCGCGCTCCACCTCCGCGTACGGCTTCCACACGCGGCGGATCAGGTCCGTGCGCCCGATCTCGCACCACGCCACGTAGCTGGCGTGGTGGATGATGCCCATCTGGTCGGTTTCCACGTACCGCGTGCGGAACTCGACGGCGCAGGACGGCTGCGGCAAAGAAGTGCGTGAGTGCGTAAGTGCGTGAGTGCGCTGGCGGGGACGATTCTACCCGGCGGGGGCGGGGGATGCAAACCGCGCGCGGGTTGTCGCTCCGGGCGGGGGCGGGTAGGTTGGCCGGCCATGGAAGGCAAGCCGATCTACGTCGTCTCCGACCTGCACCTGGGCGCCGTGCCGGACGCCACGGAGCGCGCCTTCCGCGCGTTCCTGGACCACGTGGCCGCGAACGCGTCGTTCCTGCTCATCAACGGCGACCTGTTCGACTTCTGGTTCGAGTACCGCCACGTGATCCTGGCCGAGCACTACCGCGTCGTCGCCAAGCTGGCCGACGTGGTGGACGCGGGCGTGCGCGTCGCCTTCGTGGGCGGCAACCACGACGCGTGGGCGGGTGCCTTCCTGCGCGACCGCGTGGGGATCAGCCTGCACGAGGGGCCGGTGGAGATGGAGCTGGGCGGCCGCCGCGCGCTGGTGGCACACGGCGACGGCGTGGGGCGCGGGGACCTGAAGTATCGCGCGCTCAAGAAGATGATCCGCAACCCGGTGACGGTCGGCGCCTTCCGCGTGCTGCACCCGGACCTGGGCCGGCGCATCGCGGGGCTGGCGTCCACCACGGAGCACAAGGCGGAGGTGGCGGACGCGGCGGCGCGCGGGCGGGCGGCGTTCATCCAGGCGTGGGCGCTGGAGCAGATGCGCGCCGACTCCGGCATCGACCTGGTGCTGACGGGGCACGCGCACCTG
>DASTLD010000583.1:0-4864 GCA_035715345.1 Longimicrobium sp. | reverse complement strand
ACCGTGGAGCTGTCCGTCACCAGGTTCAGCACGAAGCGCCAGTACGCGTCGCGGAAGGGCGTCGTGACCGCGTACAGGAAGACGGCCGCGATCACGCCGCTTCCCAGGACGGCCGGCGTGCCGCGCATCCCCGCGTTCACGCCTTCGGCCACGGAGGCCTCGCCCGTGGTGTAGGCCTGCGCCGCCACGTACGTCAGCATGCACCACAGCAGCGACGCCGCGGCGCCCGCCGCCAGCCCCAGGGCCAGCAGCGCGCGGATGAAGCCGCCGAACGAGGCCTGCCCGGCCAGGCTGGCCGCCGCCAGCAGGAAGACGACGAACACCAGCAGGAACGCCGCGAGCCCCCCCAGCAGCGACGTGCCCACCAGGACGCCGAAGTGGCGCCGGTAGAGCGAGAAGGCGCCGTCCAGGGTCTCGCCGAACGAGAGGGTGCGCAGCGCGGGGACGGGCATGGCGGGGAGGAGCGGAGCGGGGAGACGGGCGGGGACCGGCCGCGGAAGGGTAGGCGCGCCGCCGGCCCGCGTCAACGGGATCGTCGCCGCGCGGTCAGCGCAGGCGGACGGGCACGGGGGCGGACGCGCCCTCCGCCAGCGTGCGGTGGTCCGCGCCGGACCAGGCCAGGCGCAGCGTGGCGGGCCCCGCGGGCAGCCGGGGCAGCGTCCAGCGGTAGCGCGTGCCGCCGACGGCCGCCAGCTCGCCGCCCGCCGCCATCAGCTCCGTGCCGCCCACGAACAGGTGCAGGTGCCGGCCCCCGGCGGACCACCCGTCCGCGCGGAGAACCAGCCGCGCGCCCGCGTCCAGCTCCACCACCGCGGGCTGGGCCACCTCCGCGCCCGGCGCCGGGCTCAGCAGCACCAGCCGGGGGATGCGCACCGCCCCCTCGTCGCGCCCGCCGGGCAGCAGGCTGCGCACGAAGAACACGGCGGCCAGCAGCAGGGCCAATCCCCCCAGCACCCCGAACACGCGGTCGGACGCCAGCCGCTCTCCACGCGCGCGCCCGGCGCTCCCGTCCCCATCGCCCATCCGGTTCTCCCGCAGCGAGTTGCGTGCAGCCCAGGTGGCGTGGAAGATGCACCGCCGCACGGCTCCGCGCGAGGGGCCGGCGGTTGCCCCGGCGCGCAGAACCGGGATAGCTTTATGTCCATGCGCGTGCTCACGCTCCTGCTGCTGGCCTGCCTTGCCTGGACCCGGGCGGCGGCCGCCGACTGCCCCGCGGCCCGCGCCGCCGGGCCGGGGCCGGCGCACGCGCAGGCCCCGGCGGACCCGCACGCGCACCACGCGCCCGCGGACGCGCCGGAGCACCGCCATCCCCCGCAGCACGAGCACGGCGGCCCGCCCCAGCACGGCGGCCCCGGCTGCACGCTGGCCATGGACTGCGGCGCCGCCGCGCTCCCCAGCGTGGCCGGCGGGGCGGGTGCGCAGCTCCCGGCGGATGCGGGCGGCTCTCTGGCCCCCGGCGCCGCGTACCTGTCGCCCACGCTGGGCACCGATCCACCCCCTCCACGAGCGCACCCCCGGGCCTGAGGACCGGGCGCGCCCCATCTCCGGGAGCGCGCGTTCACGCACTGGAGGGTTTTTCAACGTGATCAAGACGAAGGTATTCGGCGCGGCCCTGGTGATGGGGCTGGCCGTGCCCGCGCTGGCGGCGGCGCAGCACCAGCATCCCACGCCGGCCAAGCGGGACACGGCCCGCACGCCGGCGCCGGACAGCACCCACCGGCACCATCCCCCCGCGGCGCCTGCGAACACGCCGCCGGACCGCGCCCGCGGCGTGGAGCGGCCCGCGGAGGCGCCCGCCCCGCCCCCGGCCGCCGCGCCGGAGCGGAACGCATCGCCCAACCGCGCCGTGGATCCGCACGCGGGCCACGACATGGCGGGCCAGGCGAAGGGGACCGACGCGCACGCCGGGCACGCCGCGGGGCACGAGATGTTCGCGGCGCCCGTGGGCGGCGGGTGGAACCTGATGGGCATGGCGCAGGTGTTCGCGCTGGGCACGCGCGGCGCGCCGGGGCTGGACGCCTCGCCGCTGGCGCAGACGGAGGCGTACCTGACGCAGCCCGTGGTCATGGCCAACCTGGAGAGCCCCGGGCAGGCGTTCACCCTGCGCGCCACGCTGGACTTCGAGGCGCTCACCATGCCGGACGGCGAGCTGACCTACGGCGGCTGGGGCGAGGGCTTCATCGACAAGCGGCACCCCCACACGCTGGTGCACGAGCTGATGCTCAGCGCCAACCTGTGGCGCGCGGCGGGCGGCTCGCTCTCCGTCAGCGCCGGCAAGGGCTTCGCGCCGTACGGCACGGACGACCCCATGTCGCGCCCGGCGGCCAAGTATCCCACCAACCACCACCTGTCGCAGGCGCTGGAGCGGTGGACGCTGAACGCGGTGTACCTGCGCGGGCCGTGGAGCGTGGAGGCGGGCCTGTTCGCCGGCGCGGAGCCGGAGGGCCCGTACGACATGAGCAACTACCGCGGCTTCGGCGACTCGTACGCGGCCCGCGTCATCCGGCGCTTCGGCGGCACGGGGACCCTGGCGCACTTCGAGCTGTCCGGCTCGTACGCCATGATCAGCGGGCGGCACGGCGGGCACCACGAGCACACCACGCTCACCAACGCCTACTTCCGCCACCAGGGCGGGCACGGCCGCCTGACGCTGTACAACCTGGTGGAAGCATCGCGCAGCGAGCCGCACGGCGAGGACCAGGGCTACTACTCGGTGCTGGGCGAGACGCTGGCCGCCCTCGGTCCGCACGCCCCGTACGCGCGCGTGGAGTACTCCACGCGGCCGGAGTTCGCGCGCGAGGCGCCCACCGGCGGCGACGGCTTCTTCCGCTACGACCACGACGCGGAGCCGGTCGGCGCCACGCGCTGGCTCATCACCACGCTGGGCTACGGGCTGCGCACCAGCCGCTTTCCCGCGGGGTCGCTGCCGTTCGTGGAGCTGCAGCACCACCGGGTGCGGGGGGAGCGCGGCGCGGTCGATCCCGCGCTATTGTTCGGGGACGACAGCTTCTGGAGCCTGACCGCGGGCGTGCGCCTGTTCCTGGGCTCCAGCGGACCCATGCGCATGGGCAGCTACGGCGTGCTGGACGACATGACGTGGATGCACCGCGCGGCGCGGGGCGCGGTCCCCGCCGGATACGGAGATCGGTGAACGGATTCGGGAGATTCATGGCGATGGGCCGCCGCGGGCTGGTGCTCGCGGCGGCGCTCGCGTGCACGCTGGTCCCGCGCGTGGCCGCGGCGCACACCGGCATCGAGCGCACCTCGCCGTCCAACGGTGACACGGTTCGCGCCGGGGTGCGCGAGGTGCGCATGCGCTTCACGCGCGGCGTGGAGGCGGCGCTGACCACGCTGGTGCTGCGCCGCGGCGGCCGGCCCGTCCCCGCCGGCCGCCTGGCCGCGGAGGGGACGGACGGGCGCGAGTACGTGCTGCCCCTGTCCCGGCCCCTCCTTCCCGGCGCCTACGAGGCGGAGTGGAAGACGGTGGGCGCGGACGGGCACGTGCTCACGGGCAGGTTCTCCTTCGTGGTCGCGGGAGATCCGTCGGCCGCGGTCCCCGGGCCCGCCGCCCCCGCCGCGGCGGAGGCGACAGGCGATTCGCCGCCCGCGCCGGTGGCGGAAGAGGCGGCGTCGGACGCGGCGCGGCCGCTGGCGGTCGCGGTGCGCTGGGCGTGGTTCCTGGCGCTGCTGGGGATGATCGGCACGGTCGCGTTCCGGCACGGCGTGCTGCGCCGCCTGGACCGCGATCCGGAGCTGGCCGACGTGACCGCGCGCGGCGAGTACGGCGCCTGGGTGCTGGGCTGGGGGATGGCCGCGGTGTCCGCGCTGACGCTGCTGGGCCGCCTGTGGCTGCAGGTGCGCGCGCTCGGCGGCACCGACCGGGTGTGGGAGGGCGCGCAGCTGGACCTGCTGCTGACGTCCACGGGGTGGGGCATGGCCTGGGTGCTCCAGGCGCTGGCGACGGTGGCGTTCGTGGTGGGGCTGCTGGTGGCGCGCGCGCCGCACGGCCGCTCCGCCGGGTGGATGGGCGCGGCGATCGGCGCGGTGCTGCTGGCGGCGGTGCCGGCGCTCTCCGGCCACGCCGCGTCCGCCTCGCGCTTTGCCGCGCCGGCCATCGTCAGCGACTGGCTGCACGTGCTGGGGGCGGGCGTGTGGCTGGGCACGCTGGCCGTGGTGCTGGCGGTGGGGCTGCCCGCCGCGCTCAGCGTCCGCCCCGCCGCGGGGGACGCCATCGCCCGTATGGTCGGCGCGTTCTCGCCCATGGCACTGGCGGCGGGCGGGCTGGTGGGGGTGACGGGGCTGGTGAGCGCGTGGGTGCAGCTCGGGGTGCCGGCCAACCTGTGGGGCACCTACTACGGGCGGATGCTGCTGCTCAAGCTGGCGCTGCTGGCGGGCGTGGCGGCGATGGGCTTCTACAACTGGCGCCGCGTCCTGCCGCGCCTGGGCGACGAGACCGGCGCCGCCCGCCTGCGCCGCTCCGCTCGGGCGGAGGTGGGCCTGGGCGCGCTGGTGGTCCTCGTCACCGCCATCCTCGTCGCGCTGCCCACGCCGTAACCGGGGGGATTGCGGGAGCTGGAAGGCTAGGCGCGCGCGGCGGCGCCCCCACCCGCTCGCTTGGGCTCGCACCCTCCCCCAAGTCTGGGGGAGGGTTGTGGGTCTGCGTGCCGTAGCCGTGCGCCGGGCGGATGGACGGTCTCCCCCTCTCTCGCGCCGCGGCGCACGATCGCCGGCTTGTCGCGCCGGCGCACGTGCGGCGTGGGGGAGGGGGCCGGGGGGCATAGGCGTTAACTTAAGGCTTGCAGCCCACGCGAGTCCAGTTTATCGTGGGCTGCATGAGATCCGACATCCTTGCGGAAGAGTGGAG
>DASTLD010000582.1:0-5013 GCA_035715345.1 Longimicrobium sp. | reverse complement strand
GTCTACCGCGGCCGCCTCGCGAGCCACGTGGACCGGACCGATCTCTCCTCGCTGGAGCGGCCGAGGACGAAGATGATGCTGAACGTCGGCAACCCCGGCGAGGCGCTGAAGCTCTCCCTCCTCCCGAACGACGGGGTGGGGCTGGCCCGGCTGGAGTTCATCATCTCCGCCCACGTCCGTGCGCACCCCATGGCGCTCCTGCACCCCGAGCGCATCGCCGACCCGGCCGAGCGGGTGGAGGTCGAGCGCCTTTCGGCCGGCCGCGCGGACCGCGGCGACTACTTCGTGGAGCGGCTGGCGGAGGGGGTGGGCACCATCGCCGCGGCGTTCTGGCCGCGCGACGTGATCGTCCGCCTCTCCGACTTCAAGAGCAACGAGTACGCGGGGCTCCTCGGCGGGGCGGCCTTCGAGCCCGCGGAGGAGAACCCGATGCTCGGCTTCCGTGGCGCCAGCCGCTACTGCGACGAGCGCTACCGCGAGGCGTTCGCGCTGGAGTGCCGCGCGCTGCTGCGCGTCCGGGAGCGGATGGGGCTCACCAACGTGAAGGTGATGGTCCCCTTCTGCCGCACGCCGGAGGAGGGGCGCCGCGTGGTCGCGGAGATGGCGGCGCACGGGCTGGCGCGGGGCGCGGACGGGCTGGAGGTCTACGTGATGTGCGAGATCCCCAGCAACGTGGTGCTGGCCGCGGAGTTCGCCGAGGTGTTCGACGGCTTCTCCATCGGCAGCAACGACCTGACGCAGCTGGTGCTGGGGGTGGACCGCGACTCCGCCCTGGTGGCCGGCCTGTTCGACGAGCGCAACCCCGCGGTCACGCGCATGATCGCGCAGGCGATCCGCGCGGCGCGCGCGGCGGGTCGGAAGATCGGCATCTGCGGCCAGGCGCCGAGCGACTACCCGGAGTTCGCGCGCTTCCTGGTGGCGGAGGGGATCGACAGCATCTCCCTGAACCCGGACGCCGTGGTGCGCACCACGCTCGCGGTGCTGGAGCTGGAGCGCGCGCGGGACGCGGCCGCGCAGCGGCGGGCCGAGGTGCCCGGCGAGGTGCTGGTGGTGTGAGTGCCCGCCCCGGCCCCGCGCCGGGCGGCGACATTCCTCGAAACGAGCGGGGCCAACGCCCCGGGAGGACCAGATGCACACGCTCGCGACCGACATCGGCCACCCGTCCACGCACCCCGTGGACGTCCGCGTGCAGCCCGCCACCGGGGAGCGCAACCGGCTCACGACGGGCTTCCGCATGTTCCTGGCGATCCCGCACCTGCTGCTGGTCGGCGCCCCGCTGGCCGCGGTCTTCTCCTGGACCTGGGGGCCCAGCGACCGGCTGGAGTGGACCGGCGGCGGCGTGCTGGGCGCCGTCGCCGCCGTCTGCGCGCTGATCGCGTGGTTCGCCATCCTCTTCACCGGACGCTATCCCGAAGGGCTGCGCAAGCTCGCCGTCTTCTTCCTGCAGTGGCGGGTGCGGGCCGTGGCGTACACCGCGCTCCTCCGCGACGAATACCCGCCGTTCGGCGACGGGCCCTATCCCGCGGAGCTGGTGATCCACGTCCCCGACGAGACCGTGGTACCGCGCGACCGGGTCTCCGTCGGCTTCCGGATCATCCTGGCCATCCCGCACCTGCTGGCGGTCTGGGTGCTGGGGATCGGCTGGGCGCTGGCCACGATCATCGCCTGGTTCGCGATCCTGGTCACCGGGCGGTATCCCGACGGCCTGTACGGCTTCGCGGTGGGGGTGATGCGGTGGACCACGCGCGTGGAGGCGTACCTGCTCCTGCTCCACGACGAGTACCCGCCGTTCTCGCTCGACTAGCCCGGGCGGAGCGCCACGCATCACCAAGCGGAGGGGACGATGAGGAAGCAGCTCGAAGCGGCCGGGGGCGCCCTGCAGATGGGGGCGCACCTGGCGCTGGGGCCGGTGCTGCACCGCTGGCGCACGCGCTGGGGCGCCACGCCGGACGAGATCCGGCGCGTGCTTCCCGGTGACGAGCTGGTGCGCGAGCCGCGCTGGACGTACAACCACGCGATCACGGTGCGGGCACCCCGCGCGGCGGTGTGGCCGTGGCTGGTGCAGCTCGGGCAGGGGCGCGGCGGCTTCTACAGCTACGAGGTGCTGGAGAACCTGGTCGGCTGCGGCATCCACAACGTGCTGGAGATCCGCCCGGAGCTGCAGGGCCTGCGGATCGGCGACCGGGTGCGGATGCACGCGGAGGGGTTCGGGCCGTACGTGGCGGTGCTGGAACCGGAGCAGGCGCTGGTGCTCGGCGGGCCCGCGGACCACCACGGCTCGATCGCGTCGTGGGGCTTCTACCTGTTCGACGGTCCGGACGGTACCACGCGCCTGCTGGAGCGCGGCCACGGCGCGCCGGGCAGGGGGTTCGTCCCCAAGCTGGGAGCCGGCCCCTACCTCATGGACCCCATCGGCTTCGTGATGAGCAAGAAGATGCTGCGCACCATCAAGCGCCTGGCGGAGGGGAGACGCCGGCGTCCGCTCCCGAGCGCCTCCGAGATACCGCCCTACATTCCTGTGTGACTGCACGACCGAAGACACGATAGCTGGCGCGTCAGCAACTCCCGCTCCATCCAGGAGCGTCCGGTTTCAGTGACGTGCAGGGCTTCTTGGGGCGCGCTGTCCAACGGTACGCTGATCCCCTACGCAACCTGGAGGATCACCCGCCGCGCACCTGGCGCACGGAGGCGAAGAGGAGCGCGATGCCCAGTAGCGCGTTGGCGCGCGCCAGCCAGGCGGCGTACGTCCGCGACCGCAGGCGCTCCGGCGAAGCAGGATCGAGCCGGGCCGCGCGGAAGGCCGGCAGGAAGTCGTGCGCGGCGGCGAGCACCACCGTCGCCGCGACCAGAGCCAGCTTCCACGCGAGGGTGCGGCCGTAGGGAGACGACCAGAAGGTCGCGCTGTGCATGTCGCGGAGGACGCCGCCGAAGTGCAGGCTGAGCAGCCCGGTGACCAGCAGGACGGCCAGCGCTGCCCAGCGGCTCACGTGCAGCGTCCGCTCCAGCTCGTCGCGGCCTCGGGTTCCCGCGGGTGCCGTCCGGCTGCGCGGCGCCGGCGTCTCCGTGAGCGCAAGGAAGAAAATCCCCGCCAGCCACACCACGGCCGCGAGGAGGTGCAGCGTCACGTTCAGCAGGTAGAGGGTCGGCATCGGGTCCTCCTTGCCGGTCGCGAGGGCGGGTGGCGGGGCACGCCCCGCCACCCGCCGGTTCTCCTGAAGGCTGCCGCGGAGGTCACTGCTCCGGAGCGTCGACGAAACGGGCCCGGGCGATCCGGCGCAGCCACTCGGTTCGCGTGGCGGCGTCCATCCGCCCCTTCACGGAGAAGGTGATTCGGATCAGCGTGTGGCCGCCCTTGATCAGGCGTCCCACCTCGTGCTGGTCCGGCTCGCCTTCACACCCGGCCACCGTCCATTCGTAGAGCAGGTCGCGGTCGGAGTCGCGCAGCACGGTCCAGACGGCCCCGGGGCAGGTGGCCTGAAGCAGGGCGCGGCACTCCGTCATGGCGGCGCGGGCGCCGCTGTACCGCACCAGGGTGTCGTTGAGGATCGTGATGGACACGAAGCGCGTCCACTCTTCCGCGGTCTCGCCCGGCGGCACGTACTCCGTCACCGACATGCCGTTGTCGCTCGCGTGCAGCACCCGCGTCCACCGCGCCGGGTCCAGGTCCAGGTCCACGTGCTCGGGCGGCGACCGGCCCACCCCGATCGCCGCGCATGCGGCCAGCGCCAGGAGCGCCAGCATGGCCAGCAGCGCCAGCACCACCCGGCCGGGCGCGGTGCGCGCGAATGCTCTCATGGGGTACATCGTCCCCTCCTTTCGTGGGTCCAGCCGTTTCCCTTCGGTCCTTCACCCCTCGCCCGCTTCGCGGCCGCTCTCCCGGCGGCCGTGGCGGCGGTGGTGCCTGCCGCCGTGGCCCCGGTGCCTGCGCACCGCTTCGCGGGAGAGCGGGAGGTACTCGGCCGCGCGCACCTGGACCGCGCACTCGTCCAGGTTTCCCAGCAGCTCGGCCGGCCGCGCGTCCTTCTTCCGCAGGCGCACCAGGTAGGCAAGGCTCTCCACCCCGCGCGGATGCCGCAGCGGGCCGGCCCGGCGCCAGCCGCGCGTGCCCTCGAAGAGCACCTCCTCCACGATGCTCCGCGCGCTCTCCGCGGAGGGCCCGTGCACCAGCACCACGCCGTCGGCGCGGAGGCCGTCCAGCTGCTCCACCATGCGCCGCCGCAGCTCCGCCCGGCCGCCCGGCGTGGTGCCCAGCAGCAGCCGCGTCTCGCCCACGGAGAGGATGCCCCGCCGCGCGAAGCCGGCGGCGTAGATGGAGCCCACGTTGAAGCTCCACAGGAAGAGCACCAGGAGGGTGAAGGCGGCGGACATCACCACGGCCACGTCCAGCGCCCGGGCCCCCGCGGCCAGGCCGATGCCCAGCGCCAGCAGGATGTACACGATGTCGCGCGTCTCCCGCAGCGTGTTGCGGAAGCGGATGGCGGCCATGATGCCGGCCAGCGAGAAGGCGCGCGCCAGGCTGTTCTCGATGACCAGGAAGATGCCGGCGGTCACCACGGGCAGGATGACCAGCGCGTGGACCAGCGACGGGTCGTAGCGCAGCGGCCGCGTGCGCATGTACACGGCGACCACGGGCGCCATCAGCGCCAGCGCGCCCGCCATGGCCACCAGCGCGGCCGCCTCCGCGGGAAGCCGCGCGGCGCCGGGGCCGCGGCCCACCAGGGCCGGGAAGAGGGAGCCGGCGCCGGCCCAGAGGCCCGCGAGCGCGCCGTAGTAGAGCAGCAGCGGAAGGACGGGCGCGCGGCGCACCGGCCGGGGGCGCCAGACGGCCCGGTGCGGAGGGTCCGCCGCGGGGGCGGTGCCGTTGCGGTGCGGCGCCGCCACGGAGACGGGCGCGAGCGCGATGCCCTGCGCGGCCGGGTGATGCATGGAACCCTTCCGGTTCGCGGCGGCCGGGGCCGCCGGTGGGGGAATGCGTCCACGCCGCAATCTGGCCCCCGCGCGCGCGCGCGTCCG
>DASTLD010000581.1:0-12111 GCA_035715345.1 Longimicrobium sp. | reverse complement strand
CTGGTGGCATCCCCCGCTCAGCAAGGGCATCCGCACGCGCTTCAGCGACGACCTGCTCTGGCTGCCGTACATCGCCGCGTTCTACCTGCGCTCCACGGGCGACGCGACCCTGCTGGACGAGCAGGTGCGCTTCCTGACGGCGCCGCACCTGGAGCCCGGGCAGGACGAGGAGTTCCTGGCGCCGCGCGACAGCAAGCAGCAGGGCGACGTCTACGAGCACTGCTGCCGCGCCATCGACCGCTCGCTGACCCGCGGCGCGCACGGCCTGCCGCTGATGGGCACCGGCGACTGGAACGACGGGATGAACCGCGTGGGGCGATCGGGCCGCGGCGAGAGCGTGTGGCTCGGCTTCTTCCTGCACGGCATCCTGGACGACTGGATCCCGCTCTGCCGCGCGCGGGGCGATGCGGAGCGCGCGGAGCGGTACGGCCAGTACCGCGCGGAGCTGGCCGCGGCGCTGAACGACGCCGGCTGGGACGGCGAGTGGTATCGCCGCGCCTACTACGACGACGGCACGCCGCTCGGCACCGCGAGCGGCGGCGAGTGCCGCATCGACGCCATCGCGCAGGCGTGGGCGGTGCTGTCGGGCGTGGCGCCGCCGGACCGCGCGGAATCGGCGCTGGACGCCATGGAGCGGGAGCTGGTCTCCGAGCGCGAGGGCATCATCCGCCTGCTGGCCCCCGCGTTCGACCGCACGCCGCACGACCCTGGCTACATCAAGGGATACCTGCCGGGCGTGCGCGAGAACGGCGGCCAGTACACGCACGCGGCGCTCTGGGCCGTGCGCGCGCTGGCGGAGGCCGGCCGGGTGGAGCGTGCGGCGCCGCTGCTGGCCATGCTGAGCCCCGTCAGCCACGGCCGCAAGCCTGAGGAGGTGGCCGTCTATCGGGCGGAGCCGTACGTGCTGGCGGCGGACGTGTACGGCGTGGAGCCGCACGTGGGGCGCGGCGGGTGGACGTGGTACACGGGCTCCGCCGGGTGGATGTTCCGCGTGGCGCTGGAGTCCATCCTCGGCTTCACCCTGCGCGGGGGCGATGCCATCGTCCTGCGCCCGCGCATCCCCGCCGCGTGGCCCGGCTTCACGCTCCGCTGGCGCGCCCCCGACGGCACCCGGTACACCATCGCCGTCACCCGCGGCGATGCGATGGCGGCGACGCTGGACGGCGCCGCGGTGGCCATCGAGGGCGACGCCGCCATCATCCCCTTGCTCCGCGACGGCGCCGAACATCGCGCAGACGTCACCCTGCCGCGATCCGCGCCATGATGCGCCGGCCCTGACTTTCGCACTTTCGCACTTTCGCACTCACGCACTCACGCACTGGCCCGCCATGGCAAGCATCCGTCTGGATCACGTCCGCAAGGTCTACCGCGAGGGCGCCGCCCACGTCGCGGTGGACGACGCCACGTTCGACGTGGGGCAGGGCGAGCTGGTGGTGCTGGTGGGGCCGTCCGGCTCCGGCAAGAGCACGCTGCTGCGAATGATCGCGGGCCTCGAGTCCATTACCGACGGCCGCCTGTACATCGGCGACCGCCTGGTGAACGAGGTGGCCCCGCGCGACCGGGACATCGCCATGGTCTTCCAGAGCTACGCGCTCTACCCGCACATGACCGTGCGCGAGAACCTGGGCTTCGCGCTGCGGCTGCGGAAGACGGCGAAGGCGGAGGTGGAGAAGCGCGTGCGCGCAGCGGCGGAGGTGCTGGGCCTGGACGCCATCCTGGACCGCAAGCCGCGCCAGCTCTCCGGCGGGCAGCGGCAGCGGGTGGCGCTGGGGCGGGCCATCGTCCGCGACCCGGCGGTGTTCCTCTTCGACGAGCCGCTCTCCAACCTGGACGCCAAGCTGCGCGTGCAGATGCGCGCGGAGATCAGCGGCCTGCACCGCCGCCTGGGCGCCACCATGGTCTACGTCACCCACGACCAGGTGGAGGCCATGACGCTGGGCGACCGCATCGTGGTGCTGAACCACGGCCGCATCCAGCAGATCGACACGCCGCTGCGGCTGTACGATCACCCCGCCAACCGCTTCGTGGCCGGCTTCATCGGCAGCCCGGCGATGAACTTCTTCCCCGGCGCGCTGCGGGACGGGAACGGGCTGACGTTCGTCGCCGACGGCGGTGCGTTCGAGCTGCCCGTCCCCGCCGCGTGGGAGGGGGCGCTGCGCGGGCACGCGGGCAAGCCGGTGGTGCTCGGCATCCGCCCGGAGAGCCTGCACGCGCCCGGCAGCCGTCCGCCCTCCGCGCCGCTGGCGGACGCACCGTTCGTGGTGGAGGCGCTGGAGCCGCTGGGCAACGAGATCTTCGTGCACGCGCGCGCCGGCGCCCACGCCGCCACCGCGCGCGTGCCCCCGCAGCCGCTGCCCGCGCCGGGCGAGCCGCTGACGCTGGCGCTGGACCTCGGCCGCCTGCACTTCTTCGATCCCGAGAGCGAGCAGTCCCTCGCGCCCGTGCCGGCATGAGCGAGCGCTTTCCGGACGGCTTCCTGTGGGGCGCGGCCACGGCGGCGTACCAGGTGGAGGGCTCGCCGCTGGCGGACGGCGCGGGGCCCAGCAACTGGCACCGCTTCAGCCACACGCCGGGCATGACGCACGACGGCGACACGGGCGACATCGCCTGCGACCACTACCGCCGCTGGCGGGACGACCTGGCGCTGCTGTCGGAGCTGGGTGTCGGCGCGTACCGCTTCAGCATCTCCTGGAGCCGCATCCTGCCGCTCGGCACGGGCGCGGTGAACCGGGCGGGGATCGACTTCTATGCGCGGCTGGTGGACGGGCTGCTGGAGCGCGGCATCCAGCCCTTTCCCACGCTCTACCACTGGGACCTGCCCGCCGCGCTGGACGACCGCGGGGGATGGCTCAACCCCGACGTCGCGGAGTGGTTCGCGGACTACGCCGTGGTGATGTTCCGCGCGCTGGGCGACCGCGTGCCCATGTGGAGCACGCTCAACGAGCCGTGGGTGGTGACGGATGCCGGCTACCTGCACGGCACCCACGCGCCGGGCCATCGCAGCCTGTTCGAGCCGCCGCGGGTGACGCACAACCTGCTGCGCGCGCACGCCGCCGCCGTCCGCGCGTACCGGGCGGAGGGGAGCGGGCGGATCGGCCTGGTGGTGAACCTGGAGCCCAAGTATCCCGCCAGCGATCACCCGGAGGACCGCGCGGCCACGGAGCGGGCGGAGGCGTACATGAATCGCCAGTACCTCGATCCCGTGTTCCTGGGGCGGTACCCGGAGGCGCTGGGGGAGGTGTTCGCCGAGGCGTGGCCGGACTTTGCGGCGGACGAGGTGGCGGCGCTGCGCGAGCCGATCGACTTCCTGGGCATCAACTACTACACGCGCGCCGTGGTGCGGAACGATCCCGCCTCGCTCCCCGTGCGCGAGGGAAAGGTGCCGCAGCCGCGCCACGCGCACACGGAGATGGGGTGGGAGGTGTATCCCCGGGCGCTGGAGGACGTGCTGCTGTGGGTGCGCGATCGGTACGGCGCCGTCCCGCTGTACGTCACCGAGAACGGCGCCGCCTTCTACGACCCGCCCGTCGCCGAGGGGGACGTGGTGGAGGACCCGCTGCGCGTGGCCTACTACCGCGAGCACCTGCGCGCCGTGCGCCGGGCCATCGCGCGGGGCGTTGACGTGCGCGGGTACTTCGCGTGGTCGCTGCTCGACAACTTCGAGTGGGCGGCGGGCTATTCGAAGCGCTTCGGCCTGTACCACGTGGACTTCGAGACCCAGCGCCGCACCCCCAAGCGCAGTGCCCGCTTCTACGCCGACGTGATGCGGAGCAACGGGGAAGTGTTGGGTTAGGCAGGCGAGCCCCCGCGCTCGGTGCCGGGGCCCGACGCGAGGGCGGGGCCCCCACCCGCTCGCTTAGGCTCGCACCCTCCACCAAGTCTGGGGGAGGGTTGTTGGTTCTCTGCGCCGAGCCAGCCGTCGCGCGGTTCAGGTCTCCCCCTCTCCGCGCGCCGCGGGCACCAGCGCCGGCGTCGCGAGGGAGCGACGTGCGGCGCGCGGAGAGGGGGCCGGGGGGTGGGGCCGCCCGCGGTAGAACGACGCTTCCGCACCGGCCCTACGCCGGGTGGTCCGCAGCAACGGCGAGAACCTGGGATAACGCACCCCTAGATCCTGCCAGCCGAGCACGGCGCCGACCTCCAGCCGGCGGTTGAAACCGCGCCTGAGAAAACACGAAGTCCGCCTGCGCGGACTGAACGGGGGAGTACCGTGTAAGTAGCAGAATGGCGCGCATTTCCATGGTAGAGACGCCCCGCCGGGGCGTCTCTACGGGGTCGGCCATGCCAGGGCAGGCGGCAGAGCGCGCCGGCCTTCTCCCTCTCCCGCGCAGTTTGCGGGAGAGGGACAGCGTGTGCTCCGGGACGCGACGACAGTCGCGCGCCCGGAGCACGCGCAGGGTGAGGGCCCGCGGTCAGACGCCGAGCGAGAGCTCGAATCCCAGCTCGAACCCCTTGGGGCGCGGCGGGAAGGGCCCACGCGGCCAGTTCGGCGGGCAGATGTCGATGTCGGCGAATATGCTCCCGGTCAGGCCACCGCCCAGCCGGCTGCCCAGCTCCACGCCGCCGAAGTAGCCCACCTCCGGGTCGTCGAAGTCGCCGGCCCCGCTGGCGCCCTCCACGCTCACGTCGAGCAGGTACACGCCCGCGTGGATGCCGGCGGTGAGCCAGGGAATGGGCTTGGGCCCATACAGTTCCACCCCCAGCGCGGGGCCCTGCAGCGTGATCTCCTCCAGGGTGGGGCCTGCCAGCGGGTACTGCGTGTAGCGATAGCCGGCGGTCACCGACAGGGGCGGCAGGATGGCGTATCCCGCATCCAGGCTGAGGGTGTGTCCCGTGGCCGCGACGTCGGCAAAGTCGCCGAACGGGAAGGCCGCGCCCGCGCGTGCGGAGAACGAAAGGCGCGGCGCCCGTTCCGTCTGCGCCGTGAGGGGCGGCGCGGCCAGCGAGGCGAGCAGGAACGCGAGCGGGAGCAGTCGGGTCGTACGCATGGTGGGAACTCCTGAGAATGATGGGGGACTGCCAGAAAGGACCGGAACGGCGGGAGTGACCGGACCGGCGACGCCATTTCTTGCAGGTTTGATTCCGCTCCGCAACGTTGTGTCCCACAAGCAGATGCATGATTGCCGACGCCGCGCTCGTGGGAGAAACGGGGCACCGGACTGGGGCACGGCCGGGACACCGCACCGGCGTAGGCGAGCCTTCGCGCTCGATGCCGGGGCCGGCGCGAGGGCGGGCGCCCCCACCCGCTCGCTCAGGCTCGCACCTCCCCCAGGTCTGGGGGAGGGTTGATGGGCCTGCGCGCGAGGCCGGCCTCCGCGCAGTTCAGGTCTCCCCCTCTCCCGCGCCGCGTGCTCGGCGTTGTCCGGAAGCACGGGAGTGCGCGGGCGCGGGGGAGGGGGCCGGGGGGTGGGGCCCCGCGACAGCCAGGCTCCCCGCCTCTCCCGCTCCGCGGGGGAGGAGGGGCGGGGGGGAGGGGGGCTTCCCTGCAGCCGTCTATTCCGTACAATCCTCAGGCCCGGACGCGTGAAAAAAGTTTCCGGTTTTTCCCGCGCCGTCAGCTCCCCTCCACCCCCCGCTCTCGCGGGTGCGGGACGGGCCTCGAAGCGTCTTCGCGACCGTCCGCCAACCGATCGCTCCGCGCCTTCCGAGCCGGCCAGCGGTCCCGACCACCCGGACCTGTCTCCACGCTGGCGCGAAACGGCTGACGGCGCGGAAGCAAGGAAATCCGCGCCGTAGCACCACTTCTGGCTTCCGCCGCGGCGCGTTCACGGTGTCACGCTTCTTGCTCAGCGCCCCGCCACCGCGCCACGTCCAGCTGATCCGTAGCAGGCCGGGCGGGGGCCACATCTTCGTCTGCTTTCCGGCATGCGGCTTGCCTTGTCATCTACAAACGTTTCTGAGGATTTGAGGGCGCGCCTCCACCTTCCGCCCGCGGCTCCGCGGGACGCCGGACGCCGATGCTGCTGAGCACTCCCACGCCCGCCGACGGCGCCGACGCGGTGGACCTGCGCGGGCGCATCTTCTCCGACCTGGACCGCCTTGCCTTCGCGCTGGAGATGGAGGCCGCCGACCACCTGGAGCGCGGGCGCGCGGCCGACTACCTTCGCGCGCAGGAGCGCCGCCTGGGCGTGCGCCTGGCGCAGCGCCTGGTGGCCGGCGTGCATGCCGACGAGGTGAACGGGCGCGTGGAGGCGTGGAGCGGGCGGTACGACGCCCGGGTGGGCGGCGCGGGCTAACGGCGGCTGCGCCGCGGTGCGGGACCGGCCGGCGGCGCGTACCATACAGCGGGGGATCGTGGTGCGGTCCCCCGCGGGTGCTTGGGGAACGGCGCGGGTGCAGGGCGGGCGGTGCGGCGCGCGTGCGCCGGGACGGGTGCGGGGCAGAGAAGCGGGCCGGCGCGGGGGCGCGGCCCGGGTGGGTTCACCGCGGGGAGAGGAAGCTGACGTGGCGGGTCGGAACGTGCTGGTGACGGGAGGCGCGGGCTTCGTGGGCAGCCACCTGGTGGACGCGCTGCTGGAGCGGGGCCACGCGGTGCGCATCTTCGACAACCTGGACCCGCAGGTGCACGGCCCCGGCCGGCGCGTGCCGGAGTGGGTGCCCGCGGACGCCGAGCTGGTGGTCGGCGACATGCGCGACCTGGAGGCGGTGCGCCGCAGCCTGGAGGGCGTGGAGCTGGTCTACCACCTGGCCGCGGCCGTGGGCGTCGGGCAGTCCATGTACCAGGTGGCGGACTACACCGCCGCCAACACGCTGGGCACCGCCAACCTGCTGCAGTGCCTGGTGGACGGCCGCGGCGCGGTGGAGCGCCTGGTGGTCGCCTCGTCCATGTCCATCTACGGCGAGGGGCGCTACCTGCGGCCGGACGGGACCGAGGCCACCGCCGCCCTGCGCCGCGCGGAGCAGCTCCGCCGCCACGAGTGGGAGCCGGTCGACGTGGACGGCGCCCCGCTCACGCCGGCGCCCACCGACGAGGGCAAGCCGCTGGACCCCACCAGCATCTACGCGCTGACCAAGGCGGACCAGGAGAAGATGGTCCTGCAGATCGGCGCCGCGTACGGCATTCCCAGCGTGGCCCTGCGCTTCTTCAACATCTACGGGCCGCGCCAGGCGCTCTCCAACCCCTACACGGGCGTGGCCGCCATCTTCAGCGCGCGCCTGCTCAACGGGCAGCCGCCGCTGGTGTTCGAGGACGGCCGCCAGCAACGCGACTTCGTCTCCGTCTTCGACATCGTGCGGGGGCTGCTGCTGGCGGCGGAGGAGGACGCGGCCGTGGGCAAGGCGCTCAACCTGGGCTCCGGGCGCGCGGTCACGGTCCTGGAGGTGGCGTCGACGCTGGCCAGCGTGCTGGGGAGCGCCGTGGAGGCGGAGGTGGTGGGCAAGTACCGCGTGGGCGACATCCGGCACTGCTTCGCGGACATCGCCCTTGCGCGCGAGGTGCTGGGATACGAGCCGCGGGTAAGCTTCGAGGAGGGGATGCAGAAGCTGGTGGAGTGGCTGCAGGAGCAGGAGCGGCCGCAGGACAATGTCGAGAATTCCGCGGCGGAGCTGGCTGCCCGCGGACTTACGCTGTGAGGAGGGGGACGATGAAGGGCAAGCGGGACCATATCCTGATCACCGGCGGCGCCGGCTTCGTGGGCAGCAACCTGGCGGACGCGCTCCTGCGCGACGGCGAGCGCGTGATCGTCGCCGACAACTTCTCGCGGGCGGGGGTGGAGCTCAACGCGGACTGGCTGCAGCGGCGCCACGGCGACCGCGTGCGCATCGAGAACGTGGACGTGGGCGACGCCATCCGCATCGGCGCGCTGGTGCGGCAGAGCAGGCAGGTCTTTCACCTGGCCGCGCAGGTGGCGGTCACCACCTCGATGGCCGACCCGCGGCTGGACCTGCAGACCAACGTCGTCGGCACCTTCAACGTGCTGGAGGCCGCGCGCACCGCGTCGCATCGCCCCCCGGTCCTCTTCACCTCCACCAACAAGGTGTACGGGGGCATGGAGGACGTGCGGGTGGAGCTGGCGGGCGGCCACTACCGCTACGCGGACCTGCGCCGCGGCATCGGCGAGGACGCGCGGCTGGACTTCCACAGCCCCTACGGCTGCTCCAAGGGCGCGGCCGACCAGTACGTGCACGACTACGCGCGCATCTTCGGCCTGCCCACGGTCGTGTTCCGCATGAGCTGCATCTACGGCACGCGCCAGTTCGGCAACGAGGACCAGGGGTGGGTGGCGCACTTCGGCCGCGCGCTGCTGGCGGGCGATCCCATCACCGTCTACGGCGACGGCCACCAGGTACGCGACATCCTGTGGATCGGCGACCTGGTGGACGCCATGCGCCGGGCGATGGACCGCATCGACCACGTGGCCGGCGAGGTGTTCAACGTGGGCGGCGGCGCGGCCAACGCGGTCACCGTGCGCTCCGTCATCGCCCGGCTGGAGGAGATCACCGGCCGCTCGGTGCCGGTCGCCTTCGCGGACTGGCGGCCGGGCGACCAGCGCGTGTACGTCAGCGACACCTCGCGCATCGAGCGGGTGCTGGGGTGGCGTGCGCGCACCTCCGCGGACGCGGGCCTGGAGCTGCTGGCGGAGTGGCTGCGCGAGATCCACCCCGACGCCGGCGTGCTGCCGCTGCCCGCCGAGGTGGTGGAGGACGAGCGCCTGCTGGTCCAGGCGGGGTGATGACGCAGCTCGCGGAGAGCGCGGAGACGGAGACCGCCGCGGTCGTCATGCGCGCCGCGCGGCTCACCGGCCCCGGCCGGGTGACGGTGGAGGACGCGGCGGTGCCGGAGCCCGGGCCGGGGCAGGTGCGGGTGCGGCTGGAGGGGTGCGGCGTCTGCGCGTCCAACCTGACCCCGTGGGCCGGCGCGGAGTGGATGCAGTATCCCACGGAGCCCGGGGGGATGGGGCACGAGGGATGGGGCGTGGTGGACGCGGTGGGGCCGGGCGTGGAGGGGCTCGCCGAGGGGGACCGCGTCGCCGCGCTCTCCTACCACGCGTACGCGGAGTACGACGTCGCGGAGGCTGCGCAGGTGGTCAAGCTGCCGCCTGCGCTCGACGGCCGGCCCTTTCCCGGCGAGCCGCTGGGCTGCGCGATGAACATCTTCCGCCGCAGCGACGTCGCGCCGGGGCAGACGGTGGCCGTCGTGGGCATCGGCTTCCTGGGCGCGCTGCTCACGCGCCTCGCCAAGAACGCCGGGGCGCGGGTGATCGCCATCTCCCGGCGGCCGTTCTCGCTGGACGTGGCGCGGCGGATGGGGGCGGACGAGCTGGTGCCCATGGACGACCACTGGGGCATCCTGGAGCGGGTGAAGGAGCTGACCGGCGGGGTGATGGCGGACCGGGTGATCGAGGCGGTGGGCAAGCAGTGGCCGCTGGACCTGGCGGGCGAGCTGACGCGCGAGCGGGGGCGGCTGGTGATCGCGGGATACCACCAGGACGGCCCGCGCCAGGTGAACATGCAGATGTGGAACTGGCGCGGCCTGGACGTGGTCAACGCCCACGAGCGCGACCCGCGGGTCTACGTGGACGGCATCCGCATGGCCGTGGACGCCGTCGCGCAGGGCCGCCTGGACCCAACGCCGCTCTACACGCACACCTACCCGCTGGACCAGCTCGGCCAGGCCCTCGACGACACCCGCGATCGCCCGGAAGGGTTTCTCAAGGCGCTGATCCTGAACGGAAGTGCGTGAGTGCGTTAGTGCGGAAGTGCGTTAGTGCGTGAGTACGCTAGTGTTGTCATCCTGAGGGAGGCGCCTCGCGGCCCCTGACGCCGCGCAGGCCCGTGGCGCCGACCGAAGGATCTTGCCGGCCCATGCGCACGGCCATTCCGGCCGCGCGGACGGCGCAGCAACGCCCAGCATTGTAGAAGAAGCTGCATAACGTGACCGACGTCCTGACCGATACGCCGCCCACGAGCGCGGAGCCCGGCACCGCTACGGCGCCCACTCCCGCACTCCCGCACTCACGCACTCACGCACTGCCGTCTCTGGGGTTCCTCGGCGTCGGCTGGATCGGGCGGAACCGCATGGAGGCCATCGCCCAGTCCGGGCACGGGCGCATTGCCGCGGTGGCGGATACGTCGGCGGAGATGATGGCCGCCGCGCGGCAGGCGGCACCGGACGCGCGGGTGGCGGACGGGCTGGACTCGCTGCTGGAGATGGGGCTGGACGGCATCGTCATCGCCACGCCCAGCGCCATGCACGCGGAGCAGTCCATCCGCGCGCTGGAGGCGGGCGTCGCCGTGTTCTGCCAGAAGCCGCTGGGCCGCACCGCGGACGAGGCGCGCCGCGTGGTGGACGCCGCCCGCGCCGCGGACCGGCTGCTGGCGGTGGACCTGTCCTACCGCTTTACCGAGGGCATGCGCCGCATCCGCGAGCGCATCCAGGCCGGCGGGCTGGGCCGCGTCTACGCCATGGACCTCGTCTTCCACAACGCCTACGGGCCGGACAAGCCCTGGTTCTACGACCCGGCGCTCTCCGGCGGCGGCTGCGTCATGGACCTGGGCGTCCACCTGGTGGACCTGGCGCTCTGGTCGCTGGACTTTCCGGCCATCGGGAACGTGACATCGCGGCTGTACGCGGGCGGCGAGCCGCTGGGCGCGGCGCCGGACCGCTGCGAGGACTACGCGTCCGCGCGGCTGGACCTGGCGGACGGCGCGGCGGTCACGCTGGCCTGCTCGTGGAAGCTGCCGGCCGGGCAGGACGCCGTGATCTCCGCGGCGTTCTACGGCACCGGCGGCGGCGCGGCGCTGCGCAACGTCGACGGCTCGTTCTACGACTTCACCGCGGAGCTGTACCACGGCACCGCGCGGCAGACGCTGGCGTCGCCGCCGGACGAGTGGGGCGGGCGCGCGGCCGTGGACTGGGCGGAGCGCCTGGCCGCCGGCGCGCGCTATGACCCCGCGGCGGAGCGGCTGGTGGACGTGGCCGCCGCGCTGGACCGCATCTACGGCCGATGAAGATCCTGCTGACCACCGACACCGCCGGCGGGGTGTGGGACCACACCGTGACCCTGGCGCGCCGGCTGGACGCGGCGGGGCACGAGGTGCTGGTGGCCGTCCTCGGCGAGCCGCGCGACGAGCGCCTGGCCCACCTTCCCGAGGGCGTGCAGGTGGTGTGGCGCGAGTACCGGCTGGAGTGGATGCCGGACGCGGAGGCGGACGTCGCCGCCGCGGGCGAGTGGCTGCGCGGGCTGGCGGAGGTGTGGAGCCCCGACGTGGTGCACCTCAACCAGCTCGCCTACGCGGTGCACGACGTTCCCGCGCCCGTGCTGACGGCCGTGCACAGCGACGTGCTGTCGTGGTTCCCGCACGTCAACGGCTGCGAGGCGCCCGCGGACCACTGGCGTGCGTACGGCCAGTGGCTGCGCGCCGGGCTGCGCGCGGCGGACGCCGTCGTCACCCCGACGGCGTACCAGGCGGAGCTCACGCGGCGCTACTACGGCGTGGAGGTGACGCGCGTCATCCACAACGGCATCGCGTTCGGCGGCGAGGAGCCGGCGGAGCGCGCGGAGCCGCTGGTGCTGAGCGTGGGCCGGCTGTGGGACCGCGGCAAGGGCGCCGACGTGCTGGACGAGGC
Organism: Longimicrobium sp.; assembly: GCA_035715345.1. Classification (GTDB taxonomy): domain Bacteria; phylum Gemmatimonadota; class Gemmatimonadetes; order Longimicrobiales; family Longimicrobiaceae; genus Longimicrobium. The sequence continues at coordinate 545 of DASTLD010000581.1, read as the reverse complement.
CGCGGGGCTGCTGGGCGCCGGCGCGCCGCCCATCCACGTCATCGGCGAGACGACGGCGCCGCACGGGGAGGTGTGCTCCGTGCGCACCGTGACGGCGCACGGGCGGGTGGAGCGCGCGCAGGTGGACGAGTGGATGCGCCGCGCGTCGCTGTACGTGGCCCCGTCGCGCTACGAGCCGTTCGGGCTGGCGCCGCTGGAGGCCGCGCTGCACGGCTGCGCGCTGGTGCTGAGCGACATCGGCACCTTTCGCGAGCTGTGGGACGGCTGCGCGGAGTTCTTTCCCAGCGGCGACGCGCGCGCGCTGGCGCAGGCCATCCGCCGCGTGTCGAGCGACGAGACCCGCCGCGAGCGGCTGGCGAAGGCGGCGCGCACGCGGGCCATGCGGCGCTACACCGCGGCGCGCATGGCCGCGGAATACATCGATCTCTATCGGCAGATGATGCAGACGTACGCCGCCCGCCCCCGGCGCGAGGAGGCGGCCGCATGAGCACCGCGCCCATCAGGCACGCTGCCGCCCGGCCGGAGCGGCTGAAGGCGCCGCAACG
>DASTLD010000580.1:0-3581 GCA_035715345.1 Longimicrobium sp. | reverse complement strand
ACCCTCCACACGCTGTTCGAGGCGCAGGCCTCGCGGACGCCCACGGCTCTCGCGGCGACGGACGACACCGGGTCCGTCACCTACGCGGAGCTGAACGCGCGGGCCAACCGCCTGGCGCACCACCTCCGCGGGCTGGGCGTGGGCCCCGACGTCCGCGTGGCGCTGGCCGTGCCGCGCTCGCCGGAGCTGGTGGAGGCGGAGCTGGCCGTCCTGAAGTGCGGCGGCGTGTACGTCCCCATGGACCCCGAGCACCCGGCCGAGCGGCTGCGCGAGATGCTGGCCGACAGCGCGCCCGCCGCCCTGCTGACGACCGTCGGGCTGGCGGCGCGCTTCGCGGACCTGGACGTGCCCGTGCTGGCGCTGGACGCGGAGGCGCCCGCGTGGGCGGCGCGGCCCGCGGCCAACGTCGACGTCCCGGGGCTGACGCCGGACCACCTGGCGTACGTGATGTACACCTCCGGCTCCACGGGGCGGCCCAAGGGCGTGATGGTGGCGCACCGGTCCATCGTCCGGCTGGTGGTCAACAACGGGTACGCGGCGTTCGGGCCGGACGACCGGGTGGCGTTCGCGGCCAACCCGGCGTTCGACGCCACCACCATGGAGGTGTGGGCGCCGCTGGTGAACGGCGGGGCCGTCGTGGTCATCGGCCAGGACACGCTGCTCGAGCCGCGGGCGATGGCGCGCGCGCTGGAGGACCAGCGCGTCACGGCGCTGTTCATCACCACCGCCGTCTTCAACCGCTACGCGGAGACGATCCCGGGCGCGCTGGCGGGCCTGCGCTTCCTGCTCACGGGCGGGGAGAGCAGCGACCCGGCCTCGTTCCAGCGGGTGCTGGACCGGGGCGGACCGGGGACCGTGATCCACTGCTACGGCCCCACGGAGACGACGACGTTCGCCATGACCCACGAGGTCCGGCATGTCGCGGAGGGCGCGCGGAGCATTCCGCTGGGCCGTCCCATCGGCAACACGCGGGTCTACCTGCTGGACCGGGCGGGCCAGCCGGTGCCGGTGGGGGTGGCGGGCGAGCTGTACATCGGGGGCGTGGGGGTGGCGCGGGGCTACCAGGGCCGACCGGCGCTGACGGCGGAGCGCTTCGTTCCCGATCCCTGGGGCGTGCCCGGCGCGCGGCTGTACCGGACGGGAGACCTGGGGCGGTGGCTTGCCGACGGGACCATCGAGTTCCTGGGCCGGACCGACCACCAGGTCAAGGTGCGCGGCTTCCGCATCGAGCCGGGGGAGGTCGAGGCGCGGCTGCTGGAGCACCCGGGCGTGCGCGAGGCGGTGGTGCTGGTCCGCGAGGACACGCCGGGAGAGAAGCGGCTGGTGGCGTACGTGGCCGGCGACGAGACGGCCGGCGCGGAGGCGCTCCGGACGCACCTGGGCGAGCGGCTGCCGGCGTACATGGTCCCCGCGGCCTACGTGCGGCTGGAGCGGCTTCCGCTGAACCCCAACGGCAAGGTGGACCGCCGGGCGCTGCCGGCGCCCGACGGCGGCGACTACGCGCGGCGCGGCTACGAGGCGCCAGGGACGGAGACCGAGGCCGCGCTCGCCGGGATCTGGGCCGAGGTGCTGGGCATCGGGCAGGTGGGCCGCTGGGACCACTTCTTCGAGCTGGGGGGCCACTCGCTGCTGGCGGTGCAGGTCGTCTCGCGCGTGCGGCAGGTGCTGGAGGTGGAGGCGGAGCTGGGCGGGCTGTTCACCCGGCCCGTGCTCGCGGACTTCGCGCGGGAGCTGGAGACGGCGGCGCGGGCGGAGCTGCCGCCCATCGAGCCCGCTCCCCGGGACGGCCGCCTGCCGCTGTCGTTCGCCCAGCAGCGGCTGTGGTTCCTGGAGCAGCTGGGAAGCCTGGGCGGCACGTACCACGTCCCCGGGCGCCTGCGCCTGCGGGGCGAGCTGGACCGGGCGGCGCTGGCGCGCGCGCTGGACGCCATCGTGGCCCGGCACGAGGCGCTGCGCACCACCTTCGCGCAGGTGGACGGCGTCCCGGAGCAGCGCATCGCGCCCGCGGAGGCCAGCCGGCTCCGCCTGGTCCAGCACGACCTGGGCGGGCGGGCGGACGCGGACGGCGAGCTCCGCCGGCTGATGGCCGAGGAGGTGGGCGCGCCCTTCGACCTGGAGCGGGGGCCGCTCATCCGCGGCCGGCTGGTGCGGCTGGCCGCGGACGACCACGTGCTGCTGCTGACGATGCACCACATCGTCAGCGACGGCTGGTCCATCGGGGTGCTGACCCACGAGCTGGGCGCGCTGTACGGCGCGTTCCGCCGCGGGGAGCCGGACCCGCTTCCCGCGCTGCCGGTCCAGTGCGCGGACTACGCGGCCTGGCAGCGGCGGTGGGTGGAGGGAGACGTCCTGCGGGCGCAGGCGGAGTACTGGACGGAGACGCTGGGCGGCGCGCCCGAGCTGCTGGAGCTCCCCGCCGACCATCCGCGCCCGGCGCGGATGGACCACGCGGGGGCGCAGGTCGCGGTCAGGCTGGACGAGGCGCTCACGGCGGGGCTCAAGGCGCTCTCCCGCAGGCACGGGACGACGCTCTTCATGACGCTCCTGGCCGGGTGGGCCACCGTGCTGGGCCGGCTCTCCGGCCAGGACGACGTGGTGGTCGGCACCCCCACGGCCGGCCGCGGGCGGCGCGAGATCGAGGGGCTGATCGGCTTCTTCGTGAACACGCTGGCCCTGCGCGTGGACCTCTCGGGCGCGCCCACGGTGGCGGAGCTGCTGGGGCGGGTCAGGAAGCGGGCGCTGGCGGCGCAGCACCACCAGGACCTGCCCTTCGAGCAGGTGGTGGAGCTGCTCGACCCCGCGCGCAGCCTGGCGCATCACCCGCTCTTCCAGGTGATGTTCACCTGGCAGAACGCGCCGCGCGGCAGCCTGGAGCTGCCGGGGCTGCAGGTGACGGGTGCGGGCGCGGGCTTCCCGGACGAGGTGCAGGCCAAGTTCGACCTGTCGCTCACGCTGTCCGAGGCGGGAGGCCGCATCGTGGGCGGGCTGACGTACGCCACGGCGCTCTTCGCGCGGGAGACCGTGGAGCGCTGGATGGGCTGCCTGCGGCGGGTGCTGGAGGAGATGGTCGCGGACGAGGGCCGGCCCGTGCAGCGCCTGGCGCTGCTGGCGGACGGGGAGCGCGCGCGGGTGGTGGACGAGTGGAACCGGACGGAGGCGGCGTATCCGGCCGCGTCCTGCGTGCACGAGCTGTTCGAGGCACAGGCGGCGCGCACGCCGCACGCGGCCGCGCTCGCCGCGGAGGGCCGGGCGCCGCTCACCTACGCGGAGCTGAACGCGCGCGCCAATCGCCTGGCGCACCACCTGGCGGCGCGCGGCGTCGGTCCGGACGTGTGCGTGGGGCTGTGCCTGGAGCGCGGCCCGGAGATGGTCGTGGCCCTGCTGGGGGTGCTCAAGGCGGGCGGCGCGTACGTGCCGCTGGACCCGGACTACCCGGAAGACCGGCTGCGCCACATGCTGGCCGACAGCGCGCCCGCCGTGCTGCTGACGCAGGCGTCGCTCGCGGAGCTGTTCGCCGGCGTGGAGGCGCCGCGCATCCTCGTCGACGCCGATGCCGACGACTGGGCTCGCGAGCCGGAGAC
>DASTLD010000579.1:0-3086 GCA_035715345.1 Longimicrobium sp. | reverse complement strand
GGGAGGGTGCGAGCCTAAGCGAGCGGGTGGGGGCGCCGCCGCCCGCGCCCGAGCCGGCTACCCTCACGGGCTCCCACTCCCCCGGGGCACGGAACCTGAAGTGCCATGCGCCGCAAGCATTTGCGCACCGTGACCAAGGAGACGCGCGATGGGCGGCAAGCGACCGGACCAGTACCAGATCGATCCCCGCGAAGGCGGCGCGACCGACTACAAGAACCTCCCGCAGACCAGCCAGGGCAACTCCAGCCTGGACGACACCGTCCTGCAGGACACGGAGAAGCTCGGCGAGCAGGCCGCGGCGGCGGGCATCCCCTTCAACCCCGGCAAGCCGGCCCCCTCCGTCCACGCGCGCGCGGGCGAGCGCGTGGAGATGGAGGGCAGCGGCGCGTCCGGCGGGGACGACCAGGTGAGCGAAGAGGGCAAGCGGCGCGAGGCCCGCGGCAACACCGACCCCCGCGAGGAGGGGGTGGGCGGATGAACCGCGAGAACGCCGGCGGCCCCGGCCCGCGCAAGGAGATCGGCGGCGCGGAATCGTCGCAGGCGCACCCGCCGCACGTGACGGAGAACGACGAGGGCGCGCCCGTCCAGGCCAGCACCCAAGCGCCCAACGACGTGCCTGCCCTGCCCGCCAACGCGCACGGCCGCGACCAGCTCGGCAACGAGCGCAGCGGCCCGGGCCGCATCGACCCGGAGAGCATGTACGACCACCGCCCGGGCGAGGACAAGGACCGGCGCGAGACGGACTCGACCTGACCCCCGTGGGTGCCGCCCACGCGGCGCCGCGGGATTGCTCTGGCCGCTTTCACGCGCCCCCGTGACCCCGGGGGCGCGTTCGCTTACCTTCCGTCCCGCGCCGCCAACCTTCCCGGCGCGCGCACCTCATCGCCACCCCGCAGCACCCCGTCACCCGCCGCCGCCCCGGGCACCGCGGGAGGGATTCTCGCGTCGCCGGAACACACCTGTTCACCGATTGTAACGGTACGCACCTTGCCTGTGTAAACATCTCCCTTGACCACTACATATGGTAGGACTACCTTCCGAGTCCACCACACGTGGTGCCTAACGGAAGCCGTCCGACCGGCTTTTCAGCACCGCGCAAGCGCTTGTTCCGCACCGGTTTCCACCGTCCACCGCAGCATCGGAGTCGCCTGATGAACCCTGCCGCCGCCACCCCGCTGGCCGACCTCGGCCTGCCCTGCGCCGAGCTGTCCGACAACGCGCGCATCGTCCTGGCCAAGCGCTACCTGCGCAAGGACGAGAACGGCAAGCCGGTGGAGGAGCCGGAGGAGATGTTCTGGCGGGTGGCCAAGACCATCGCCGACGCGGACGCCAAGTACGGCGCGGGCACGGCGGAGGTGGACGAGGTGGCGCGCGAGTTCTACTTGCTGATGACCCGCCGCCTGTTCGAGCCCAACAGCCCCACGCTGATGAATGCCGGCCGCCCGCTGGGCCAGCTCAGCGCGTGCTTCGTGCTGCCGGTGGACGACGACCTCTCCAACGGCCGCAGCGGCATCTACGACACCCTGCGCTCCATGGCCATGGTGCACCAGTCGGGCGGCGGCACCGGCTTCTCGTTCAGCCGCATCCGCCCCGAGGGCGACCTGGTGCGCTCCACCACGGGCGTGGCCAGCGGGCCCATCAGCTTCATGTCGCTGTACGACGCGTCGACGGAGGTGGTCAAGCAGGGCGGCACGCGCCGCGGCGCCAACATGGGAATCCTGCGGGTGGACCACCCGAACATCGAGGAGTTCATCGACTGCAAGCAGGACATCACCAAGATCACCAACTTCAACATCTCCGTCGCCATCACCGACACGTTCATGAACGCGGTGGAGCGCGGCGAGAGCTTCGACCTGGTGAATCCGCGCTCCGGGGAGGTCGTCGGGCAGAAGGACGCGCGCGCCATCTTCGACAAGATCGTGCAGAACGCGTGGCGCACGGGCGAGCCGGGCGTGTTCTTCATCGACCGGGCCAACTTCTACAACCCGGTGCCGCACCTGGGCGCGTACGAGGCGACGAATCCCTGCGGCGAGCAGCCGCTGCTGCCGTACGACGTCTGCAACCTGGGCAGCGTGAACGTGGGCGCCTTCTTCCGCGCGGACGTGCCGGCGGACGCGCCCTGGTACGAGAAGGTGGACTGGAAGGAGTACCGCCGGGTGGTGCGCCTGTCCACGCACTTCCTGGACAACGTGATCGACGCCAACAACTACCCGCTGCCGGAGATCACCGACCTCGCGAACCGCATCCGCCGCATCGGCCTGGGGGTGATGGGCTTCGCGGACCTGCTGGTGCGGCTGGGCGTGCCGTACAACAGCGAGGAGGGCGTGGAGGTGGGCCGCCGCGTGATGGAGTTCCTGGACGAGGAGTCCAAGAAGGAGAGCGAGCGGCTGGCGGAGATCCGCGGCGCCTTCCCCGAGTGGGAGCAGAGCATCTGGGGCCCGGACGAGACCTGCGCCCGCGCGCCCAACGGCGACCGCATCCGCCCCCTGCGCAAGCTGCGCAACTGCAACGTGACCACGGTGGCGCCCACGGGGACGATCTCCATCTTCGCCGGCTGCTCGTCGGGCATCGAGCCGCTGTTCGCCGTCGCGTTCATGCGCAACCAGGCGGGCGCGCTCATGCCGGACGTCAACGAGGACTTCGTCGCGGCCGCCAAGGCCGGCGGCTGGTACTCGGACGCGCTGATGGAGCGCATCGCCCGCGAGGGGCACATCCACTTCCCCGAGGTGCCGCAGGCGGTGCAGCGCGCCTACACCACCGCGCACGACATCGCGCCGGAGTGGCACGTGCGCATGCAGGCGGGCTTCCAGGAGCACTGCGACAGCGCCATCAGCAAGACGACCAACTTCCCGCACGACGCCACCGTGGACGACGTGCGCGAGATCTACGAGCTGGCATTCAGCCTGGGCGCCAAGGGCATCACCGTCTACCGCGACGGCAGCCGCGACGGGCAGGTGCTCTCCACGGGAGCGACCAGGACGCCGGCGCAGGCGGCGGAGGACACCGCGAAGCTGGCGGACGCGGCCGTGAAGCTGGACGAGGCGCGGGAGCGCATCGCCAAGCTGGAGCGCGAGATGGCGCGGCTG
>DASTLD010000578.1:0-3972 GCA_035715345.1 Longimicrobium sp. | reverse complement strand
GGGCATGCGCGGTCCTGAGCTCCTCGCGCGGCACTCTCCCGTTCGGTGCGCGCAGGCGGAGTTCACGTTGTCATCGCCGCGATTCAATCGCCGGACGCGGGGTTGTGCGTCGAGCCGCGGACTCCGTGCGTGCGGGAAACTCCCGCACTCACGCACTGCCGTTCACCCCAGGTTCACCCAGACGCTTTTGACCTGCGTGTACAGGTCCAGCGCGTACTTGCCCAGCTCGCGGCCGTACCCGGACTGCTTGTAGCCGCCGAACGGCGACGCGGTGTCCAGGTTGTGGTAAGTGTTGATCCACACCGTGCCCGCGCGCAGCCGGTGCGCCGCGTGGTGCGCCCTGCGCACGTCGCGCGTCCACACCGCGGCGGCCAGGCCATACTCCGAGCGGTTGCCGATCTCGATGGCCTCGTCCAGGTCCGCGAACGGCGTCACGGCCAGCACGGGGCCGAAGATCTCCTCGCAGGCAATGGTCATCTCCGGCCTGACCGAGCCGAAAATGGTGGGGTTCAGGTAGTAGCCCTTCTTGCCATTCACCTCCACGCGGTCGCCGCCCATCAGCAGCTCCGCGCCCTCCTGGCGGCCCTTCTCGATGTACCCCATCACCCGGTCCATCTGCTCCTGCGACACCAGGGGCCCCAGGCGGGTCTTGGGATCCAGCGGGTCGCCGGGCACGTAGCCGGCGGCGCGCTTGAGCAGCTTCTCCACGAACTCGTCGCGGATCTTCTCGTGCACCAGCAGGCGGCTGCCGGCGGTGCAGGCCTGGCCGGTGTTGTAGAAGATGGCCATGCTGGAGCCCTTGACCGCCGCGTCCACGTCCGCGTCGTCCATGACGATGTTGGGGCTCTTGCCGCCCAGCTCCAGCGACACGCGCTTGAGCGTACCCGCCGCCTCGCGCTGGATGATCTTGCCCACCGCCGTGGAGCCGGTGAAGGCGATCTTGTCCACCTCCGGGTGCCGCACCAGCGCCGCGCCGGCCGTCTCGCCGAAGCCCGTCACCACGTTCAGCACGCCCGCGGGCAGGCCGACGTCCGCGGCGATGCGGGCCAGCTCCAGCGCGGTCAGCGGCGTCTGCTCCGCGGGCTTGAGCACGACGGAGTTCCCGCACGCCAGCGCCGGCGCCACCTTCCACGCGGCCATCTGGAACGGGTAGTTCCAGGGGATGATGGCCCCGCAGACGCCGATGGGCTCGCGGCGCGTGTAGTTGAGGTACGGCCCGGGGACGGGGATGACGTCGCCGTCGATCTTGTCCGCCCACCCCGCGTAGTAGCGGAAGCAGTCGGCGGACTCCTTGATGTCGATGATGCGCGCCTCGCGCACCGGCTTGCCGTTGTCCAGCGTCTCCAGGCGCGCCAGCTCGTCCGCGCGCGCGTCGATGGCCTCGGCGATGGCGTAGAGCAGCCGGCCGCGCTTGCGGGCGTCCAGCCCGGACCAGGCGCCGCCCTCGAAGGCGTCGCGCGCGGCGCGGGCGGCGCGGTCCACGTCGTCCGCGTCCGCCTCCGCCACCTGCGTCAGCGGCTCGGCGGTGGCGGGGTTGATGGTGTCGAACGTCTTGCCGGAGGCCGCGTCCTGCCACTCGCCCCCGATGAACAGCCGCCCCGGCTGGATCTCCAGCGTCGCCGTATCGCTCATGCGTGTTCTTTCTCGTTGACTGCTAAAACTGCTGGAACTACGGTTTGCGGGCGTGTCCCTCCGCTGCGCTCCGGGCCGGGCTGCGCGCGCAGTAAGGCAGCAAACTACGCTGCCTAACTGCGCCGAGCCCCCTCCGCGTCAGGGCACGATACTGCTGTGCCCTGCCGCTCCGGTGTCTCGGCCCTGCGGGCGCGCATCCCTCACGCGACTGCCCCCTCTGCGTCCTCTCTTCTGAACCTCTGCGCCCTCTGCGTGACACACAGTTGCCGTTCTCCGCGCCCTCTGCGTCTCCGCGTGAGACCCGCAGTTTTCAGCCCACAAACGGAGGAAGGCCCCCGATCGCGTGACCGGAGGCCCTCCCGCGGGGCCGGGCGCGGCTTACCTGCCGGTGAACTGCGCCGTGCGCTTCTCCACGTACGCGTTCAGCCCTTCCTTGGCGTCCTGCGAGTTGAACAGCAGCGCCTGCAGCTCGCGCTCCAGCGCCAGGCCCTGCTCCAGCGGCAGCTCCGCGCCGCTCTGGCACGAGCGCTTGATGTTGCCCACCGCGAAGGTCGCCTTGTTGGGCCGCGTGAACTGCTTCGCGTACTCCAGCACCGCGGCCAGGAACGCGTCGCGGTTCTCCGCGTCGATCACCTGGTTGACGATGCCCATCCGCGCCGCCTCGTCGAAGTCCAGGTTGTTGCCCTGGACCATCAGCTCGATGGCCTTGCTGGTGCCGACCAGCTTGGTCAGCCGCTGCGTGCCGCCGGTGCCGGGCAGCACGCCCAGCGCCACCTCCGGCAGCCCCACCTTGCCCGCGCCGCGCCGCGCGATGCGCAGGTCCGCCGCCATGGCGATCTCCAGCCCGCCGCCCACGGTGTGCCCGTTGAGCGCGGCGATGACCAGCTTGGGCGTGTGCTCCAGCCGCAGCAGCGTCTCGTTGGCGTGCAGGCAGAAGTAGTACTACCAGGTGGGGTCCGCCTTGGACAGCATGTTGATGTTGGCGCCCGCGCAGAAGAACTTCTCGCCCTTGCCGGTGATGACGATCACGTCCACCGAGGTGTCGAAGCGCGCCCGCAGGACGGCGGCGTCGATCTGCCGCATCATCTCGTGCGTGTAGGTGTTGGCGGGCGGGTCGTCCAGGGTGAAGATGGCGATGCCGTCCTGCACCTCGTAGTGGACGAGGGTCTGGGTCTCGGTGGGCACGTCTGCGATCGCGGTAGCCATCGTCTCTCCGTACGGTTTCAGTGAAAACGGCGCCGGCGGGCCGGGGGAGGGGATTCAGTCCTCCGGGCCCGCCGTGCGCCAGATCGAAGGGCGGCTCTCGCCGGGCGACGTCGCCAGCGCGCCGGCGGGAACCTCGACCCCGGCCGGCAGGAATCCGTCGACGAAGATGCGGTACATCACGTCCACGATCCGGTCCACCGGCGGGTCCCGGTCCGGGCGGTGCCAGTTGTACAGCCAGTTCATCATCCCGAACATGGCGAACGTCGCCACGCGCGGGTCCAGCTTGCCGTCCGGACGCAGCTCGCGCAGGATGGCCTCCGCGATCTCCGTCAGGCGGCGCTTCTTGGCGTTCACCCGGCGGCGGAAGTCGCCGGAGAGCGCCTCCGCCTCGTGGGAGAGCACCTTCATCTCCGCCGTGTTGGCGACGAAGTAGCGCAGGTGGTTCTCCATCAGCAGCCGCAGGCGGCGCAGCGGCTCCCGCTCCCCCTCCAGCAGGCGCTCCAGGTTGTCCAGCAGTGTGCCGAACGCGTGGTCCTGGATCAGGAAGAGCAGCTCTTCCTTGCTGCTGAAATAGTAGTAGAGCCCCGACAGGCTCACGCCGGTGGCGCGCGCGATGTCGCGGATGCTGGCCTGGTGGTAGCCCTTCTCGGCGAAGATCTGCGCGGCCGTGCGAAGGATGCTCTCCAGCTTCTCGTCGTACGCGCTTCGCTCTTCCGCCATCTCCCGGGGACCCCCGTGCACCGCCGTGTCGAACGAGCGCTCCAACCTATCCCGCGCCCGGAAAGGGTGTCAAGCACGCGCCGCGGCCCCGTTGACCCGGTGCGGCACATTGCTTTAGCTTGCGTACGACCGCCTTTCCGCCCCGCCGCGAGCTTCCCTTGACGAGCAGGACTCTCCACCCCGCGCTCCGCACGCTCGGAGCGGTGCTGCTGCTGGCGCTGGCCGCCTGCGAGGACGACCCCACGGGGCCGGACTCGTACGTGCAGGTGGCGGGCGGCGCCACGTGGGTGGCCGTCGCGGAGCCGCCGGGCATGCCCCGCGCGGAGACGTGGGCGCCCTACGTGCCCGCCGCCTCCCCCGCCGCGCTGGAGCTGCGGGCGATGCGCGAGAATGCCGGCCGGCTGCGCAGCGCGG
>DASTLD010000577.1:0-9027 GCA_035715345.1 Longimicrobium sp. | reverse complement strand
GGCCATCAGGAAGGCGGCGCCCAGCACGGGCACCAGCAGCATCGCCCCCACCAGCGAGAGCAGGACGCCGAACACGACCTCGAGCCCCGTCGCCACCGCCCGCATCACCCGCGGCTCGTCCGCGACGGCGTACGCGGGTCTGCCGCTCCCATCGCCCGGATCCGTCGTCAGCCCGGCGGCGAGGGCGGCGGAGTCCGCGGCGGCGCGGGCGCTGTCGCGCGGGGCGCCCTGCTCGCGCCACTCCACCTCCAGCGGCAGCTCGCGCACGCGCAGGTCGGTCACGCGCACGCCGCGGAGCTGCCCGGTGGGGTAGCGGAAGGCGATGCCAGAGCTGTCGCCCACGGCGAACTGGTGGTGCCTCACCATGACGCAGCTCTGGCTGAGCGTGCGCGCCCCCGCGGTGCCGCTCAGCGTGACGCGGAAGCGCACCTGCACGGGCACGGGGTTGGTGTTCTCCACCACCAGCCGCGCCTGCGCGCGGTCGCCGGCGTCGGTGATGCCGTGGACGATGACGCCGTTCCCCTCCGCCACCGGGACGAAGGTGCCCAGCATGGGCGCCGCGGGCGCGGAGCCGCGGAAGGAGTTGCCCTGGCACGTGGCCTGCGCCTGCGCCGCGCCGTTGAGGGCGGGGCCGCACACGGCCAGCAACAGCAGCAGCAGGGGAGCACGATGCGGGGAGCCTTGCGGCCCGCCGCCGCCGGCGCGCGCGGCAGCCTGGTTACGTGGCATCCGGGGTTCGAAATGAGATCGCGGTTCCTGCAGGCGACGCGTTCGTTCGTCTACGCGGTGGCCCTGGCGGCCCTCGTGTGGTTCCTGCTGGCACCCACCGGCAGCCAGGGCGCGCCGTCCGCCAATGCACGTCTCGCGCCCGCGGCGGTGCCTCCGCCCGTCTTTGCGCCGGACACGCAGCCGGAGGACCGCGAGCTGTTCATGCAGGCGGCCCGCACCGCCTGGGCGTACATCGACCGCGAGTACCAGCCCGCGACAGGCCTGGTCAACTCGGTGCAGGGCTACGCGTACGCCACCGTCTGGGACATGGCCAGCGGCCTGGCGGCGCTCTACAGCGCCAACCAGCTGGGCCTGCTGCCGGACGACGAATACGACCGCCGCATGAGCCGCGCGCTGCGCACCCTGGGCGAGCTGCGGCTGTTCGAGGGCGCCGCCTTCAACAAGAACTACCGGACGACGACGGGCGCCGTGGCCGGCCGCGACGACCGCGACCGGCGGGTGGACGAGCGCGGCTACGGCTGGTCCGCCATCGACATCGGGCGCATGCTGGTGTGGCTGCACGTGATCCGCCGGACGCAGCCGCAACACGCGGCCGACGCGGAGGCGGTGGCGCGGCGGCTGGACTTCGGCAAGCTGGTGGAGGGGGGATACCTGTGGGGGCAGACGGTGGGCCGCAATGGCCGCAGCCGGCGCTACCCGGAGGGGCGCATCCCCTACGAGCAGTACGCGGCGGCGGGGTACGCGGCGTGGGGCCACCGCGCGGACCAGGCGATGAGCCTGGCGGAGAACGCGATGCCCATCGAGGTGATGGGCGTGCCGCTGGTGGCCGACAAGCGCGGCCACGAGCACATGACCAGCGAACCGTTCGTGCTGCTGGGGCTGGAGCTGGGGTGGCCGCAGGAGATGCGCGACCTGGCGCTGCGCATGCTGGACGTGCAGCGCGAGCGGCACGAGCGCACCGGCGTGGTCACCATCGTCAGCGAGGACGCCATCCCGCGCCCGCCGCACTACTTCTACTACTACGCCGTGAACCTGCACGGCCGCTGGTTCTCCATCGCCACGCAGACGCCGGGGCAGCGGCTGGAGAGCCCGCGCTGGGTCAGCGCCAAGGCCGCGTACGGCTGGCACGCGCTGCTGCCGGGCGACTACACGCGCCGCGCGGTGCAGGGCGTCGCGCGCGCGGAGCACGCCGGCCGCGGCTGGAGCAGCGGCGTGTACGAGCAGACGGGCCAGCCCACCGGCGCCGAGAACGTGAACACCGCGGGGGTCATCCTGGAAGCCGCGCTCTACCGCCTGCGCGGCGGGCGCCCGCTGGCGGAGCCCGCCCCCGCTCCCGCCGCGGCGTCCGCGCCCGCGGCCCACACCTCCCGCCCCGCCACGCCATGACCGCGAACCGCCCGCTCCGCGCCCTGCGCCTGCCCGCGCTTCTGCTCCTGCTCGCGCTGGTCCTGCCCGCCTGCGCCCGCTTCCGCGCCAGCGCGAGCCCCGCGAACGCCCAGCCGCGCTCCGTCTCGGGCACGGTCCGCCATGGCGAGCGGGTGACGGTGCCGTACGGGACGGTGCAGGAGTGGGACATCCTGGTGTCGCCGGCGCAGATGGGCACGGAGGAGCCGCGCTCCGAGGCGGACAACCGCCTGCTCGCGTTCCGCGTGCTGGCCACCGTCTACGACGACCGGTCCTGGACGGTGACGGCGCAGTACCGCTTTGCCTACTCGCCGAACGAATCCGACATCCACTGGGTGCCCGGGACCGCGCACTACCTGCTGGTGCGGCAGTAGGACCTTCGCTCCGACGAGATCCTGCAGGGCAGGGGTCTGCGCGGGGAGGCCCCGCCCCCCGGCCCCCTCCCCCCGCGCCGCACGTGGTCCTGCGCACGACGCGGGCATCGCTCGCGCGGCGCGTGGAGAGGGGGAGAACGTCCGCGCGGGGCAGGCGTGCATCCACGATAGGCCGGGCTCGCGCAGGCCCTGTCGGCGAAGGCCGACATCACGTTTTCGTTGCCGCGAATTCATTCGCCGGGTGCCCTGCGCCGGCGCCCGCTCCCCGCCGGCGGAATCCCTGCTGCCCACCCCGACCTCCTGCCGGCGCCGTTCTCCTCCCCCGTTCCTCCTCCTGCTGTTCTCTGCGTTCTCCGCGGCTCCGCGTGAGACAAAAAACCCTCCCCCGAAGTCGGGAAGGGTCGGCGAGGAACGAGCCGGGGAGGGGCCTGCGCCCCCCGCGCCGCGGTCTGTTGCGGTGATGGAGCCTACCGCGCGGCCAGGCGGGTCGCGCCGGCGACGCCGGTCTCGCGGAAGGCGGTCTGGATGCCGGTCTCGGCCATCGCGGTGCGGTAGGCGGCCAGGGCGCCGGCGCTGGAGTCGATCCGCCAGTCCGCCTCCTTGTTCATGTCGAACCACACCGCCCCCACCACCCGCGGGTGCGACCGCAGCAGCGCGTACGCATCGCGGATCCACGCCGCCTTCTGCCCCTCGCTGCCCTCGGCCGTCGCGAACTCGCCGATGATGATGGGCTTGTTGGGGTAGCGCTTCTCCAGGTCGCTCAGCATGTGGTCCGCCTCGTCGCCGTCGAACATGCGCGACGGGCTCTGCCAGCTCCCGCCCCACAGCTTGGGGGCGTTGAAGCCGTGCGCGCCCACGTAGTCCACGTACTCGTCGCCCGGGTAGTAGTTGGCGTACCAGTTCCAGTGCGACGCGCCCGTGGCGGACTTGGTGATCGGGTTGCCCACGTTGGGATTGAACACGAAGCGCACGTTGCTGGCGCCCTCGCGGCGGAAGATGCCGACGATGCGCTGCCAGGCGGCACGGTACTTGGCCGGCGCGTTCACGTCCGCGCCGTTGGTGGTGCCCTGCCAGGCGTAGTCCCAGTTGCCGTTCATCTCCCACGCCGGCTCCAGCAGCACCAGCGAGCCCACGCCCGCCAGCTGCCGCGCCACGCGGGCGATGATGGCGTCCGCCTGCCCCGCGTTGATGGGGTCCAGCACGCCGCTGCGCGGGCCGCCGGGCCAGCGCACGTCCAGCGCCACGTAGCTGCTGGCGCCCGTGCCGCCGATGCGGCGCAGGAGCTGGCCGCACCAGCCGGTGGCGGAGAAGTCGCACGACAGGTCGTGGAAGCTCTTGACCAGCGCCGGCGCCTTGCCCGTCCGCGAGGCGAAGTCGGCGATGGCCGTCTCCACCCGCTCCGGCGTGGTGGCCGCGTCGCCCAGGTAGGCGCCGGCGAAGAACGGGCCGGACGGGGCCGTCACCGGGGGCTGGGGCTCGGGGCTGGGGCCGGCGCCCGCCGGGTTGTCGGCGCACGCGGCGAACAGCACGGGGAGCACGGCCAGGGCCGCGCTGGAGCGCAGGGAAAGCTTCATGGGAGACTGCACCTTCTTCGGCGGCTCGACTGGCATGGCGGCGCCGGGGGCGGCCGCTGTAGCCTCGTAGCTTTGCGTCCCCGCCTTTCGGACGGGTTTGCCGTTTGTCGGAGGTGCCCTGCGGACGCGGGAACGTCCTCGGGCGGGAGCGCGCCAGTGGGCCGACTACCCCTGGCGGGCGGGGGGAAGTGGCAGGGACCGTTCCGCCCGTCCAGCCGTGCCTAAATCGTTGGTATTACTGGACTTTTCGGCGATTCTCCCGCGGGGGGGCGCGCGGTGGGCGCGGCATTTTGCGGGCGGGGGAGCGGAATGCAAGACGCCCCGCGCAGGGTGCGCGGGGCGTCGTTCGGTCTTACGTCGTCCGCCCCCGTCCGCCGCCCCTGCGGGGCCGGGCCGGTGGCGGCGTGCCGGGCAGCTCCGGCTGCGCCGCGTCCCCCGGCGGCTCCGGCATCGGCGGCGGCGCGACGGGCGCATCGCCCACCGGCGGCGGTGGAGTGGGCTCAGCGGCCGGCGCGGGCTCCGTCTTCTTTCGCGACCGCGCCGCCTTCCCCGGCTCTCCGGTGGGTTCGGCGACGCGCGGCTTTCTCGGGCCACGCGGCTTCCCGGTGGGCGACCGCTCCGGGGGGGCGCCGGAGACCGTCGCGGTGACCAGGTGGGTGATGTCGCCCTCCGCCGGCGGCATGGGGTCCGCAGCGAGCAGGTCGTCGATCGCCTCCTCGACCGTGGGCGATGCCTCCGCCCGCGCGGCCGGCTCCGCGGGCGCATCGAGCTCCACGGGCTCGCGCGCTCCCTCGCCGGCGGTGGAATCGGCATCCGTCTCCGCGGGGAGATTCGCGGCGACGAGATCGGTCATCACCTCCGCGATGGCCGGCTCCCCGTGCTCGGGTACCTCGGCCGGCTCCGGCACCTCGTCGCCCGGTTCCGCGGGTGCCGTCGATGCCCGCTCATCGTCCGCGGCGGGCGCGTCCGGATCCGCCGGGAGATTCGAAGCGATCAGGTCGTTCATCACCTCCGCGATGGCCGGCTCACCGTGCTCCGGTGGCTCGGCCGCATCGCGATCCTCATCGCCCAGCTCCGCGGACGCGGGCTGCACGGTGGACTCGACCTCGTACTCGCCGAACTCGGCCGGGTCCGCGGCGGGCGTGGCGAGCGGCTCCTCGCTGCCGAAGTCGGCCGGTGGCGGCGCCTGGGCTTCGGTGCGCTCGTACTCGCCGAACTCCGCGGGCGATGGGGCGGGCTCCGCGAGCGGCTCTTCGGCTCCGAACCCGGCGGGCGAGGGAGGCGGCGCGCCGGCGGCCTCGTAGTCGCCGAAGTCGGGGGCGCCGGCGGAAGGCGCGGCGAGCGGCTCGTCGGCGCCGAAGTCCTCCGGCAGCGGGTCGATGCCGGAGGGCGGGGAGTAGCCGTCCTCCTCGGGGTCGAGGTTCTCCAGCCGCACCACCTCGCGGTAGAACTGCACGGCCTCGTCGCGGCGGCCGGCGGCCTCGGCCAGGTCGCCCAGCGCGCGCATGGCCACGATGTTGTCGGGGTCCAGCCGCAGCACGTCGCGCCAGACGGCCTCCGCGCGGCGCTCCTTGCCCTCGTCCGCCAGCACCCGCGCGCGCACGACCAGCGCGCTGGGATAGTCCGGGTGCCGCTCCAGGCCCTGGTCCAGCACGCGGTTGGCCTGCGCCAGGTCTCCGCGCTGCCGCAGCGCCTCCGCCAGGTGCACGAAGACGCGGCTGCCGGGGTCGCGCGCGAGCTCCGCCTGCAGGCGCTGGATCTGGTCGCGGGTGGTGCTGGGCATGTGCAGGAGACCGGGAGATTGGATCGCCGCGGGCGCAGGCCCGCTGCCGCGCCCGCCGGTTGCAGTTTGTACGCCACCTGCATCACGCTCCACGAGCGTGCCCATTTCACCGGTGCGCGACTGCGGGGGATTGCGCGTGTGGGTACAGAAGGTTCAGAACCGCAATTCGTATTTCTGGTGCAGGGGGTTCTAAATTTTGGTGCAGGCGCGAGATTTGTCCGGGCGCCGAGGCATCCGGCCGGCGGTTGAAACCGCGCCTCCAGAAGCACGAAGTCCGCCTGCGCGGACTGCACGTGGGCATCTGCGCAGGGCGGCATCCTCTTTCACCGCGTACGGTAGAGACGCCCCGCCGGGGCGTCTCTACCATTGGACCGCGTGATTCTGTGCTCCGCACGGGGTACTTCCCCGTTCAGTCCGCGCAGGCGGACTTCACGTTTTCGTTGCCGCGAATTCATTCGCCGGGCTCCCCGCGCCGGCGCCTTTCCTCCCGCATCGTGCCGGCGTGCACCCCTCGCACGCGAGGACCGGCGCGGTTTTGCTGCCCCCTCGCCGGCGGGCGAGATCCTTCGGCCCCGCGAAGGTCGTTGTGCCGTCTGATTCCATGCCGGGGCCTCAGGATGACAATCTCTGCGCATGTGCTGGGACCCCTCTGCGGCTTCTCCGCTTACCTCCGCGGCTCTGCGTGAGTGCGGTTCGTCCGGCGACAGGCGTTTGGCACCCGCCTTGCAACCGGCCCCCGTGGCAGTTCGGAAGGGACTGAATCCGGCTCAGTAAGACCGGGAGACGGCTGGCATGTTGCCGAGGAACCACGTGTCGTGTCGGAAACACATGTTTGAGGGACGGGGCGCTCGGGCCGCCGCATCGGGTCTGCTGATGCTGGCGGCCCTGCTGTGCGCGGCGCCCGGCGCGGCGGCGCAGCCGCCCCCGGGCGGCACGGAGCCGCTGCGCCCGGGCGACGTGATCCGCCTGCGCATCTGGCAGGAGCCCACGCTGACCGGCGAGTTCCCGGTCGACGAGTCGGGCATGGCCACGCTGCCCAAGCTGGGCGCCATGCAGGTGGCCGACGTATCGCCCGACGTGCTGCAGGCGCGGCTGGTGGAGGCGTACGCGCAGTACCTGCAGCACCGCTCCATCCAGGTGACCCTGCTGCGGCGGGTGCAGATCCTGGGGGCGGTGCGCAACCCCGGGCTGTACCCGGTGGACCCCACCATGACGGTGTCGGACGCGCTGGCGCTGGCGGGCGGCACCACGCCCCAGGGCCGGCCGGACCGCGTGCAGCTGATCCGCGGCGGCAAGCGCATGGACGTGGTGCTCTCCGCCGACACGCGCATCGCCGGCAGCCCGGTGCACTCGGGCGACCAGCTGTACGTGCCGGAGCGGAGCTGGCTGAGCCGCAACACGGGCGTCGTGGCGGCGGCGGTTTCGGGAACCATCACCCTGCTGGTCGCGGTGATCCGTTGAGCTTAGAGGTACCGATGTATTCGAACCGC
The DNA here is from genome assembly GCA_035715345.1 of Longimicrobium sp. Classification (GTDB taxonomy): domain Bacteria; phylum Gemmatimonadota; class Gemmatimonadetes; order Longimicrobiales; family Longimicrobiaceae; genus Longimicrobium. The sequence continues at coordinate 1,673 of DASTLD010000577.1, read as the reverse complement.
ACCCACGCGCACGCCCCCGGCGCCGCGTCCGCCGCGCCCCGCCTGCTGCTGGGCGTCCTGCGCCGCCAGCGCTGGCTGGTGGCCGCCTGCCTGGCCCTGGGCGTCGCCGCCGGCCTGCTGCTGGCCCGCCGCGTGACCCCCACCTACCGCGCCTCGGCCACCGTGCTGGTGGGCGACGGCTCCGCGGACATGCTGCGCCAGGACGGCGCCGCGCAGCCCATGGAGAACCGCATCGCCACGGAGATGGAGCTGCTGCGCAGCGGCCGCCTGGCGGAGGCGGTGGTGGACTCGCTGCAGCTCCGCCTGGCGGTGACCCGCCCCGCGAACGCGGTGCGCAGCGCGCTCTTCTCCCGCGTGCACGTGCCGCTGGGCGCGGAGCCGGGCGAGTACCGCTTCGTCCGCGTGGACGGCGGGCGCTTCCGCGTGGAGCGCGCGGAGACCGGCCAGGCGCTGGGCACGTTCGCGCCCGGACAGCCCGTTCCCCTGCCGGGGGCGGAGGTGGTGCTGGCGCCGACCGCGGGCAAGCACGCCTCGTTCGGCGTGGAGGTGGTGGGGCGCGAGAGCGCGGCGGGGGCGCTGGCCAGCGCCATCGACGTGGAGCAGGGCGGACAGGCCAACCTGCTGCGCGTGAGCTACGCCGGGCCGGACCCGGTGCTGGTGCGCGACGTTCCCAACGCCATCGCCCGCGAGTTCATCCACCTGCGCAAGGAGCTGCAGAGCGCGGAGGCGCGCAGCACGGCGGCGTTCCTGCGCGGCCGGCTGGACACCATCCGTGCGCAGCTCACCGCCAGCGAGGACCAGCTGCAGGGCTTCCGCGAGCGCGAGGGGGTCATCGACCTGGGGGTGGAGGCCAGCACGCAGGTCAGCCGGCAGGCGCAGCTCGAGGCGGAGCGCGGGCAGCTCCAGGCGGAGCAGCAGGCGCTGGGCACCCTGCTGGCCGAGGCGCGCGCCACGGAGCGCACGCCCGGCGACGTGTCGCCGTACCGCAAGCTGGTGGCGTTCCCCACGCTGCTGCGGCAGGAGGCGGTGTCGCAGATGCTGACCTCGCTGGCGCGGGTGGAGGACCAGCGCAGCGAGCTGCTGACGCGCCGCCGGCCCAACGACCCGGAGGTGCTGCCGCTGACCAACCGCGTCAACGAGCTGGAGACGCAGCTCGCCTCCATCGTCATCACCTACCAGCGCGGCCTGGCCAGCCAGGTGGCGCAGATCGACGGCACGCTGGGCCAGTTCCGCTCCAGCATGGACCGCATCCCCGGCAAGGAGGCGCAGCACGGGCGCCTGGAGCGCAACGCGCGCTCGCTGGCGGAGGTGTACGGCCTGCTGCAGACGCGGCTCAAGGAGGCGGAGATCGCGGAGGCGGTGCAGGACCCGGGGGTGCGGGTGATGGACACCGCGCGCCTGCCCACCCGCCCGCAGGGCAGCACGCGCGGGCTCATGCTGCTGGGCGGCGGGCTGTTCGGCCTGCTGCTGGGCATCGGCCTGGCCTTCGCGCGGGAGTACCGCGACGGCACCGTGCGCAGCCGCGACGACGTGGAGGGCGTGGCGCACCTGCCCGTGCTGGGGTGGATTCCCCGCATCCAGGGCCTGGGCGAGCCCAACCCGCGCATCGCCGCGCCGCTGCGGGCGCTGGGGCGCGTGGTGGGGACGGGGCGCAACGCCAGCGCGCCGGTGCT
>DASTLD010000576.1:0-4772 GCA_035715345.1 Longimicrobium sp. | reverse complement strand
CGCCACCGCGCAGGACCCGCTGGACGAGCGCGGCGTGCGCCGCCTGCTGTGCCTGCTGGACCAGGCCGGCGACCGCTCCGGCGCGCTGCAGGCCTACGAGGACTTCGCGCGGCGGCTGCGCGACGAGCTGCAGGCGGAGCCCGCCGCGGAGACCCGCGCGCTGGCCGACGCCCTGCGCGCGGAGCGCCCCGCCGCCGCATCACCCGCATCGCCGCCGGCTCCCGCATCGCCCGTCCCGTCGTTCCCGTCGTCATCGCCCAACCCACCCGCTGTGCGCGGGGGAACGGGATCGCCCGCGCCGGCGGCGTCGATCGCGGTGCTGCCGTTCGTGGACATGAGCCCGGAGCCGCAGGCGTACTTCGCCGACGGGCTCACGGAGGAGCTGATCTCCGCCCTGGCGCTGATCGAGGGGATGCAGGTGACCTCGCGCACCTCCAGCTTCGCGTTCAAGGACCGCGCGCAGCCGCTCAGGGCCGTCGCGGCGGAGCTGGGGGTGGCCACGGTGCTGGAGGGCAGCGTGCGCTGCATGGAGGGGCGCGTGCGCGTGGTGGCGCAGCTCATCGACGCGGCCACGGACACGCACCTGTGGACGGACGCGTTCGAGCGCCCGCTGCGCGACGTGCTGGCCATCCAGAGCCAGGTGGCGGAGCAGATCTCCCGCGCGCTGCGGGTGGAGCTGTCGCCCGCGGCGCGCGGGCGCATGGACGCGCGCCCCACCGGCAACGCGCGCGCCTTCGACCTGTACCTGCAGGGCCGCCACTGGTGGAGCCAGGGCTCGCGCGAGGCGTGGCCGCGCGCGGTGGAGTGCTACCGGCAGGCCATCGAGGAGGACGCCCGCTTCGCGCTGGCGTACTGCGGGCTGGCGGACCTGTACCTGCACACCAGCCTGCTGCCCTTCAACCCGCCGGTGCCGCGCGCGGAGGCCCTGGAGAAGGGGCGGGTCGCGGCGCTGCGGGCGCTGGAGCTGAACGAGGAGCTGGGCGAGGCGCACGCCGCGCTGGGCGTGGCGCGCTGGTACGCGTGGGACTGGGAGGGCTCCGAGCGGGCGTTCCGCCGCGCGGTGGTGCTGAACCCCGGCTACGCCACGGCGCACCAGCGCTGGTCCGTGTGCCTGTGCGCCCAGGGGCGCTGGGACGAGGCGTTGCGCGAGGTGCGCCGGGCGCAGGAGCTGGACCCGCTGTCGCTGGGCGTGGCGGTGGACCGCGCGCTCATCGACCTGCGCGCGCGGCGCTACGCGCTGGCCATCGCCCAGCTCGAACGGGTGCTGGCGGTGGACCCGTGCTTTGCTCCCGCGCTGCACTTCCTGACCGAGGCGTACGCCTACAGCGGCGACCTGCCCATGGCGGCGCGCATGTGGCAGCGCCGCGGACGCGTAACGGCGGAGCGCGTGGCGGAGCTGGACGCGCTGCTGGAGCGGCGCGACATGGAGGCGTACGCGCGCGCCTGGGCCTGCGAGGCGGAGCGCAACGGCGCCGCGCCGGGCGTGCTGGCCGGCACCCTGTCGCGCACCGGGAGCCTGGAGCGCGCCTGGGAGCAGATCGAGCGCGCGCTGGAGGAGCGCGACCCCGTGCTGGCGGACGGGGCGCGGCTGCACCCCGGCTTCGACGTGCTGCGCCAGGACCCGCGCTGGCAGGACGTGCTGCGGCGGATTGGCATCACCGACCCGCCGCCCGTGCCCCCGCCGCTGGCCCTGCCGTACCCGGGGTGGGAGCCGGCGCCGGGGTGATGCCGGCAGGTCCGGAGGTCACAGTGGGCGGTGCGGGGGCGGGGGCGGGCGGGGGCGGCGGGATCCGGCATGGGCCCGGTGCGGGCCCCGGCGAATGATTCGGGACCCGGCGCGGGCCCGGCGAATGAATTCGCGGCTGGGAAAACGTGATGTCCGCCTGCGCGGACGGCGTCCGTGCGGGGGCGGGCGGCGGTGCGCGTCGCGGGGGTTGGAGCCGGCGGTGGCGGGCGGATCCCGATTCGGCCTGGTGAAACGAGAGGGGCGGGCGCCGCGCGGCGCCCGCCCCTTTCGTACGTCCCGCATCCGTCCCGGCTACGGCGTGCCCTGGCCCGCGACGCGCACCGGCTCGTGGCGGCTGGTGGTGGTGCCGTCGCCCACCTGGCCGGAGCCGTTGATGCCCCAGCAGTAGGCGTAGCCGTCCGTGCCCATGCCGCACAGGTGGTCCACCACGCTGACGCTGGTGAAGCGCAGCGCGCCGCCCACCGGCACCGGCGTCGGGCTGTTCACCACCGCCACCGCCGGGGTGCCGAACGCCGGCGTCCATCCCCAGCAGTACGCCTGCCCGCCGGCTCCCACGCCGCACATGGCCTCGCCGCCGCCGTCGAGCCGCGAGAAGGCGTGGCCGCCGGAGACGGGCACCGGCGTGGCGGAGTGCGCGCCGCCGCCGTTGCCCAGCGTGCCGAAGCGGTTGGAGCCCCAGCAGTGCGCCGCGCCGCCGGAGGTCAGGCCGCAGCTGCTCCAGAAGCTGGCGGTGATGGAGGCGAAGGCCGTCGCGCCGGACACCTGCACCGGCGTGGTGCTGCACGCCACCTCCACGCCGCCGTCGCACGTCTCCGTGGTGGTGGCCACGCCGAGCTGCAGGTACTCGTTGCTGCCCCAGCACCAGACGGCGCCCGCCGCGGTCAGGCCGCAGCTGTGGCTGGCGCCCAGCGCCAGCTCCACGAAGGCGTGCCCGCCCGCCACCTGCACCGGGACGAAGCTGTTGGCCTTGCCCCCGTTGCCGAGCTGGCCCCAGACGCCGCTGCCCCAGCACCACGCCTGGCCGGCCGCGGTCAGCGCGCACGCGTGGTTGCCGCCCGCCTCGACGCGGGTGAAGGTGTGCCCGCCGGCCACCGGCCGGGGGGTGGCGTACTGGAGGGACGGCTCGCCGCTGCCGAGCTGGCCCGCGTTGTTGATGCCCCAGCAGAAGGCCTTGCCGCTGGCGCGCAGCGCGCAGGCGTGGAAGCCGAGCGACGTGGCCAGGCGCGTGACCGTGCTGTCCAGCTCCACGCCCACCGGCCGCGGCACCGAGGCGGCGGTGGGAGAGGTGCCCAGGTCGAAGTAGGAGTTGCTGCCCCAGCACAGCGCCTCCGCCAGCGCGGACAGGCCGCACGACTTGCTGTTGCCCGCCTCCACGCTCACCAGGTCCAGCGGCACCACCGTGACCTCCACCGTGTCGGCCTTGCCGTTGCTGGTGGTGGCGATGATGCGCGCCGTGCCCGGCGCGCGCCCGACGGCCACGACGTCGCGCGTGTCCACCGGCGCGCCGGGGAAGACGGGGAACGGGACGCGGACCTCCACCACCGACGGGTCGGTGCTGCTCCAGGTGGGGTTGTGGGTGATCTCCGCGCCGGCCGCGTTGCGGATGGTGGCGTGCAGGTTCTCCGTGGCCGCGGCGCTCATGGTGAACGCCGTGTGCGAGAGCGTGAGCGACGCCGGCAGGTTGGGGTTCACCGTGGCCGTGGCGGTGAAGGTGACCGGCTCCACGGTGCCGGTGTGCGCGCGCAGCGTCTGCGTGCCGCCCGCCGGGCCCAGCGTCCACTGGGTGGACGCGAAGCCGCCCAGCGCCGTGGTGCTCGAGGGCGGGTCCACGGCGCCGCCGCCGGACATGACCGTCCAGGTGATGGGCACGCCGTTGACGCGGTTGCCGTACTGGTCCCGCGCGGAGACCACGATGCGGTTGAGCGTGGAGCCGGCGGCGGCCGTCTGCCCGTCGCCGTCCTCCTTGACCAGGAACGCCACGGGGCCGGGGTTGGAGCCCGCGCTGAAGGTCACCTGCCCGATGCCCGCCACCGTCGCGAAGGCGAACTGCGGGCCGGACGGCGCGCCGAGCTGCCAGACCGCCTGCGCCTCGCCGTTCGCGTCGGTCACGCCGGTCGCCGGCGTGAGCCCGCCGTTGCTGCTGGTGGACCACGCCACCTGGGCGCCGGGGATGGGCTGGCCGGCCGCGGTGCGCACCGCGATGCGCAGCGGCTGCGGCAGCGGCTGGCCCACGGTGCCCACCTGCCCGTCGCCGGAGAGCTTGATGATCTGCGTCCCCAGCGGCGGCGCGGCCTGCGCGGTGAACTCGGCGACGAGCGACGCGCCCGCCGCCGCCTGCGCCACCTGCACGCTGTCCACCCGCGTGCCCAGCGTCCACGCCGCCCGGGCGATGCCCCCCGCGCCCGTCGTGGTGTTCAGCGGGGAGATGGAGCCGCCGCCGGAGCGCACGCTCCACACCACCGCCGCGCCGGTGACCGGGTTGCCGTGCGCGTCGGTGACGCGGACGGCGAGCGAGTCCGCCAGCGCCTGCCCGGACGAGCCCGTGCGCGCGGCGGGGCCCACGGGGGTGATGGCGGCCGGGTTCCCCGGCGTGCCCATCGCGCTGAAGACGGCGGACGCCAGCACCTGTCCGCCGTCGTCCACCGCGCGCGCGTGCACGTACTGCGAATCGCCCGCGGCGGTGCCCAGCGTCCAGCGCGCTTCCGCCCGGCCGTCGTCGTCCGTCTGCACGGTGCCCGCGGAGACGGAGCCGCCGCCCGCCATCACCACGAAGTTGACGGCCTGGTCCGGCACGGGATCGCCGTCCTCGTCCAGCACGCGCACCACCAGCGCCTGCGGCAGCTCGGTGCCGACGGTGGCCACCTGGTCGTCGCCGGAGACGGCGTCCATCGTGGCGGGAGGGCCCGCCTTGCCGTCGCCCGTGGGGTCCTTGCAGGCCCCCAGCAGGGCCAGCGCGCAGGTGAGGGTCAGCAGTCGCCGCATGTGCTTCCGTCCGTGAGGATGTTTGCCCCCCGGCCCCGGGGGG
>DASTLD010000575.1:0-16773 GCA_035715345.1 Longimicrobium sp. | reverse complement strand
GCCGGTGCACTGCAGGTAGAGCAGCGCGGTGCCGGGCATGAGCTGGGTCACCACGTTGGAGATGCCGAAGGTGACGCTGCCCATCTGCCCGGTGCCCAGGAACACCGTGTTCGACGACTTGGGGGTGATCTCCCAGGCGGGCCCGTCCACCAGGCGGGGCGTGTTCCACATGCCGTAGGGGTCGTCCGCGATGGACACCTGGATCTGGCCGGCCAGGTCCGTGGTGGTCAGCGCGTAGTACCCCGGCGCGTCCGCGTAGTCGAACGAGAGCGTGAGCTTGACGCCCGACAGGTCCGTGGCGGGGGAGACGACGGACGTGGTGGTGCTCCGGTTGGACAGCGTGAGCTGGTACGCGTTGGTCACCTGCTCGTCGGGGTCCTTGGTGATCTGCACCGTGTCCACGTCCACGGAGAGCAGCAGGGCCTCGTCCAGCTCCTTGCCCTGCGCGGAGGGCTGGTTCTCCAGCGACACCATGATGCTGTACGGCTGCGCGGCCACGCCGGGCAGGTTGTACAGCCCCACGCCCAGGTAGTACGTCCCCACCGGCTGCGTGGGCGCGAACCCGGCCACGGTGAAGGAGAGCGCCTGGCCGCTCTCCCACTTCTGCTCCTCCGTGGCCATGAGCACCCAGGCGGGCCAGTCGTCGTCCGCGAAGTACTCCGCCTCCCACCCGTCGGCGGTGATGGAGAGCAGTCCCTGGTCCGACGCGGTGGTGTAGAAGGCGTCGAAGGACAGGGTGATGCCGAACGCGCCGCCGCTGGGGGGCGGGTTCTCCAGCGTGCCGGGCTCGACGACGATCTCCGCGCCCGTCTGGTTGACCACCCACAGCGTCATCGTGTTCACCTCCCCGACGTACGCGGCCGTGGCGCCGGTCGCGTTGATCAGGGCCAGGGCCACGGACCCGCTCTGGTCGCTCATCGGTCCGCCCCGTCAGGTGGTGGAAGCCAGCTTCATGATGTAGGCGAGCGCGTACCAGGGCGGCCGCACGTCGCCGTTGTTCTCGCCGCTGGCGAAGGCCGCGAAGGTCACCCCCACCGAGTGCTGGTGGTTGCCGGAGGACTGGGTCTGCGTGTTGTTGTTGAAGGTGCCGTCGGTGTCGATGCCCGTCTTGCCGCCGGACGAGAGCGAGCGGTGGTACCAGCTGGTCGGCATGCCGTGCGTGTGGGCGCCGTTGTACGAGGTGTTGAAGGTGCTGGAGAGCTGGGGGATGGCGTGCGTGTGCGTGTCGGCGTCGCCGCCGGCGCCGGGGCTCTCGCCGCCGCCCGCGCCCATCACGAAGCGGTCGGTCAGGTCCGGGGTGCCGCCGGTGCCGTCGCAGAGCGACCAGCCGGAGGGGATGGTGGCGGTGGTGCCGCTCCAGAGCAGGATGGTGCCCGCCGGCACCATGCGCGAGGAGATGGACGGGTTCACCTCCACCGTCAGGCTCTCCGACGAGATGCTGGTGAGCGACGAGTCGAAGGCGGTCAGCACGAAGGTGGTGGTCTGCTCGATGGTGACCGCGTGGTTGGTCACCTTGGGGTCCACGACGCCCACGCCGGAGAGCGTCACGCTGGTGGCGTTGTCCACGTCCCAGGAGAGGTTCACCTCCACGGGCGAGGTGATGTCGTCGAAGGTGTCGATGTCCGCCGTGAACGAGTTGATTGCCACGTCTCCCTCCTCCACCAGTACGGGGGTCACGCTGTAGCCCGCGGACGTGTACAGCACCAGCTGCGACGTCCCGGAAGTCTGGTCGCTCACCACGTTGTCGAGCTGGATCTCCACCGGCTCGATGGGCTCGGCCACGGCCACCAGCTCGTCCGCGTCCGAGTGGGCGAACACGGAGCCGGCGGGGTGGATGCGGTAGACGGGCATCCCCCCGCTGGCGGTGCGGTGCGCCCGCCAGCCGCCGGCGGCGCTCACCTCGATGTCGTCCGCGCGGCCCGCCGAGGTCAGGTGGCGGTAGCGGCCGGAGCCCGCCAGCGCCGTGCTGAGGTACAGCTCCCGGCCGCGCAGCGCCGCGGGGATGCGCATGCGCAGCGCGTTGACGCGCGGCCGCGCGTGGCGGGGCGTCCGGCGCACGCTGCCACCCTCCGTCCACTCCACCGCCACCGCGTCCGCCCGCGCGCACCCGGCGGCCAGCCGCAGCACCCCCACGGAGGTGGTGCCGTCCACCGCCGCGTCGAAGCGCTCCAGCGTCACCGCCACCATCCCCAGCCCCGGCTCGCCGCGCACCGTCACCGGGCCCAGGTCCACGGCCAGCACGGTCCGGTTGCGGAACCAGCCGCGGCGGCCCACCGGCGCCAGCCGCAGCGCGCCGTCCTCCCACCCCGTGACCTTCCACCCCGGCGCGCGGACGGCGGCGGGGTCCAGCTCCACCTCGCCGAGGCCGCCCAGGTCCACGTGCACGTGCGGCGGCAGCAGCCGGCCCGTGCCGCGCAGGGGGTAGCTGGCCTCCATGTGGTTGTGCAGCAGGACGCGCAGCGGCGCCGCGCGGTCCAGCTCCACGAAGTCCAGCCCGTCGGTGCCGTGCACGGACACCAGCACGTGGTGGTGCCGGTGCCCGCGCTGTGCCTGGCGCATGGGTTCAGGAGTTGGGGGTGAGCTTGAGCCACCCCTCGGCCACCTGGCCGGGGGTCTGCAGGGTCGCGTTGAAGTTGACCGCGGCAATGCCGCCCTCCGCCCACGCCCCCCGCGCGTACTCCACCCAGCTCCACGTCCCGCCGCCCTCGGCGGGGACGGGGATGGCGAATCCGCCGGGCAGCACCAGCACGGGCGAGGTCAGGAAGGTGTAGGTCATGGCGTCCAGCGCCGTCGCGTACACGTCCGACGACACGGTCAGCTCCTTGATGGGGGCGATGCCGGTCATGGCGTGCACGGACGCCCGCGGGTCGATCAGCAGCGTCACCATCCGCGCGGCGGCGTCCGGGTCCGCGGCCACCGACAGCGTCTGCGCGGTGGGGGCGGCGATGTGGGGATCGCTCCCGTCCGCCATCCCTGCCCAGAAGGTCCCGAAGTCCACGGCGCCGTCCCCGTCCGTGGTGAAGAAGCCCACCAGGCCGTCGCTGAGCGCGGCCAGGTTGCCCAGGAAGACGGGGAACTCCACCTGCGGAAAGCCGTGCGTGGTGCGCGCCAGCGGGTCGCCGCCGGCCATGTCGGTGCGCAGCGCGTCCCACCCCTGGTCCGGCGCGGGCAGGCCCTGCAGCGTCAGGTTCAGCGAGGCCTGCACGATGGCCAGCGGGGTGCCGATCAGCACGGCGGTGGCGCGGTCCTGCGCGTACCCGCCGGGGCTGATCAGCGTGCGCGTGCGGTCGAAGGTGGCCACCAGCGCCTCCAGGTACCCGGCGCCGCCGTCCCACACGCTCTTCGCGAAGGCCGCCAGCACCGCGTTGGCGCCCGCGAAGGCGTCGTCCATGGACTGGTCCGCCGGCCCCGCGCCGGGCGCCGTCTGCCACACCTCCGCCACCCCGTCGCCCGACGGCGTCAGGGAGCCGATGGAGCCGCCCCCCGCGTCGTAGAACATCAGCGAGTCGTCCAGGTGGTTGGGCACCACCCAGCCGCAGATGGGCGACGAGTCCGGCAGCGAGGTGGACTCCTCCGCCGGGTCCGTGGCGGAGAGCCAGCGGAAGTCCAGCCGCGCCGCCTGCGCCAGCCGCAGCGGCGGCCAGAGCGCCGGCGGCGAGGCGCCGTCGCTGGGCAGCGTGGAGGAGAGGATGGGGTCGGTGACGTCCACCGTGCGGTAGCGCCCGAACTCGTCCACCAGCACCAGCGTCTCGAGCTGCGCCCGCCCCGCGCGCAGCGGCAGGTAGGTGTTGCCGGGCAGCGCGGAGCGCGTGGTCTCCGCGCCCACCGCCGCGGGGACGGTCTGGTCGGAGAACTCCGCGTACATCTGCATGCTGGCCATCGGGTCGTACACGGGCAGCTGCATGGTGGGCTCCAGCATCAGCATGGCGTCGTCCACGCCGGCCAGCGACTGCGCCAGGATGGGCAGGTCCGACATGTCCGCCAGGATCTCGCGCAGCTCGTCGCTCTCCGCGCCGTCCGGGTAGTAGGCCAGGTACGCCTCGATCTGCGCCTGCAGGCTGATGCTGGCGTCCGGGCTCAGCAGCACGGTGCCGCTGTACCCCTGCAGGGTGTCGGACACGCTCTGCGGCGACAGCGTCCAGCTCTGCGCGTCCTCGTCCCAGGTGAAGTTGTCGGTGACGAAGGTGGGCGGGTACGCGCCCCCCGCGTCCGCCAGCGCCTGCGGGGCGCGCCAGGAAAAGCGCCAGGACAGGGCGATGGGGTTCCAGGGGATGGCCCAGGCGCGCAGCCCCACGTCCGCCTGCGGCGGCGCGCCGGTGAAGGCGACGCCGTTCGCCGGCGCCGTCCCGTCCAGCAGCGCGGCCGCCGCGTCGGAGAGGGCCTGCGCGGTGGCGTCGAAGTCCAGCGCCGCCGGGTTGCCGCCGCCGCCCAGCGCCGCCACCGCCGCGGCCACCACGGTGGGCGTGGACGGGTCCAGCAGCTCCGCCTGCTGCACCAGCGCCGCGAGGGCGTCGTACGGCAGGGCGCCCTCCACCGTGGGAAGCGCGGAGGCGTCCAGCGTGGTCTCCGCGCTGCCCGCCACCAGCCCCGCCGGAAGGGTGACCGCGGTGGCGATGCCGTCCGTCAGCACGCACTGCACGCTGTCGCCGTTGTCCGGCGGGCTGCCGGGCACGCCGTCGCCCGAGAGCAGCACGACCGGGTCGTTGGCCGCGTAGAAGCGCGGGCCCGCGCTGGAGACGAGCTGCAGCGTGTCCGGGAGGGCCGCGGTGATCGTGGCCTGCAGCTCCGCCGCCTGCGCCTGCAGCGCCGCCAGGCTCCCGTCCGTCCCGGTGATGGCGTCCAGCGCGGCGATCTCGTCGTTGACGTACGTGTAGATGTCGTTGACCGACGGGTAGTCCTGCGGGTCGCCGGCGTACATCACCGTCATGTACTTCTGCCAGTCGGCAAAGATCTGCCCCTGCAGCCAGGTGGCCTGCTGCGACAGCGCGTCCATCTGCCGCTGCACGTCGTTGAGCTGCTCCAGCGCGTGCGTGGTGTCCAGGCTCACGTCCGCGTAGGGGCTGACGGGCACGTCCTGCGGCGCGGTGCCGGCGGCGTTGACCGGGCGCACGTCCCACACGGTGCCGCCGGTGACGGCGGAGAACTCCGCGTTGAACTCCGCCTCGTCCAGCGTGGCCAGCCCGTCGGCGGAGTCCAGCGTCTGCAGCACGCCGAGCTGCAGCGCGTTGAGCAGCGGCTCCACGCCGGGCAGGTCGTCGCCGCTGAGCTCCGACGCCACCAGGGCGGAGAGCGCCTCCTCCGGCGTGTTGCCGACGGCCACGTCGGGGTTGAGCGGCGTGTCGTAGTTGGGAAAGTACGCGATCTCCGGCTCCCACCCCACCGCCCGCACCGCGCCGCTGTACAGCGAGTACGCGGGGGTCCCGTCGCCCGAGAACAGCCAGCCCAGGTCGTTGTCCGCCCCGCCGATGGGGTTCCCGTACAGCGGGTCCTGCGTGGGGTCCGCGTACCAGCCGGTGACCACGTAGGCCAGCGAGGTGGCGTCCGTGTCGTAGCCGGCGTCGTTCAGCGTGTCGTCCAGGAAGCCGAAGACGTTGCGGCAGTTGGGGTAGTAGCTGGAGAAGTCCGGCACGCCGAAGCCCATGGCCGTCAGCGGCGCCAGGTAGGTGCCCCTGCCGCCTTCGGACAGCCAGTCGGACAGGGTGTAGACGCGTCCCAGGTACCCGAAGCTCTTTCCCCTGGAGGCATCCTGCGGCACGCTGGTCTCGCTGTAGGTGGGGTCGGCGGACAGGTAGTCGCTCTCCACCACCCAGCTGGTCAGCGTGGTCCGCGGCGCCTGCGCCTGCGTGGTGTCCACCATCACCCGCGTCACCAGCCAGCGGTTGGGCGCGGCGGGCACCGACAGGTTGCCGTCCGCGTCGTAGACGCCCTGCCGCAGCGCCTTGGGCACGTTCCAGTGCAGGTGGATGCCCTGCGGGAACGGGGCGTTGCCGGTGAACGGCTGGTTGAGCGCCAGCGTGCTCAGGTACGGCTCGCGCCGGCTGCCGCCCTTGTACGGCAGGGCGCTGAAGTCCGCGTAGGCCGGGAAGAAGTTGTCGGCGTCCACCGCGTCGCGCGCGCCCACCAGCAGCGCTTCCAGGCGGATGGGCACCACCAGGCCGGGATCGCTCATCCGCCGGTCTCCACGGTGTAGTTGACCTCCTCCACCCCCTGCACCATCTCCAGCGCGAACTCCGCCGCGGTCCACGGGTCGGTGCTGCCCAGCCCGCCGCTGGCCACCAGCGCCGCCTGCAGGCCGGCCTGCAGCGTGGCCACGTCCACCACGCGCCGCCCGCCGTCGCGGAAGGGCGCATCGACCGTGGCGCCCATCTCCGACCCCGCCGCGTGGCCGTCCGCGTCCACGTACTTGAGGATCTTGACGTAGGGGTCGGACTCCTGCTCCGGCTGCTCGAAGCCGAAGTGCAGCGTCTCCGACGGCTCGGAGAACTGCACCACCGCCGCCTCCTGGCCGAACAGGCCGAACAGGATGTCGTCCGCCACGCGCTCCAGGCGGATGATGTCGGCCTTCGCGGTCATCGCCGCGTCGGTGTAGGCGCGCACCTCCATGCCCGGCCAGCCGGAGACCACGGCGGAGCGCAGGATGAAGCCGCTGACCGGCGTCTCCGCCATCAGCCTGGCCTCCGCGGCCGCCTCCTGCAGGGCCTCCTGCGCCTCCGCCACCTGCTCCGCGGTGATGGCGCCCGCCGCCTCCTGCGCGGCGATGGCGGACTGGAGCCACGCCTTCGCCTTCGCGGCGTCCGCCCGCGCGGCGGCGCGCAGCGTGGGCGAGGCGGCCTTCGCGGCGGCGGCCGCGGCGGCGGAGCGGGCGGCCTCGCGCTCCGCGTCCGTGGTGCTGGAGCGGCCGATGCTGAGCGCGCCGTCCACCAGCGCGGCCAGCCAGTTCTCGTCCACCTGGAAGAAGCGGATGCTCTCCGGCGGCAGCATGCGCGCGTCCGGCACCAGGTAGTAGAAGGGGACGCCCACCAGCAGCCGCAGCCTGGCCAGCCAGCGCACCACGCCCTCCGGCGTGTCCGACGAGGGCTCGCCGGTGGTGAGCGCGGCCTGCAGCCGCTCCAGGTAGTCCGCGCCGCGCGTCCAGGTCACGAGCCACCTCCGCGCGCGGCCGCGAACGACGAGAGCATGGGGCGGAACACCTCGCGCATCATCTGCACGTGCGCGGGGATGCCGGTGGCGGAGAGCTTCGACACGTCCACGTCCAGCGAGTCCGCCAGCACCTGGCGCTGCATGGCCACCGCGGCCGCCTGCGCCTCGCCGCGCTTCCAGGCGTAGAGCGTGGTGGCGAACGGCTTGTCCGCCAGTGCCAGCAGCTGCCCGAGCTGCCACGCCGCCGCCAGCGACACGTCGAACATCCCCGTGGCGGGGTCGTAGCGCGTCAGCGCGTCGGACGAGGTGAACGGGGCGGCGACGTACTGCGGGTTGGCGAAGGGGAGCAGCGGCCCGCGGTACCACGACACCGTGTCCGCGCCCTGCCGGGTGTGGTGGCTCACCGCCACGTACCCCATCTCCAGCGCCGCCTGCACCGCGGGGTTGGAGACCGCGCTGGCGGTGTACGGCACCTGCAGCGTGTAGGGGGGGTCGTCCAGCTCCTCGAAGTACTCGCGGAAGGTCTCGCCCAGGTCCACGCTGCCGAAGCTCCAGGTGTAGAGCACCGCCAGCCGCACCGCCTCCGCGTCGAGCGTGGCGGGGGGCAGCAGCTCCGCCATCCCCTCCACGGAGACCAGGCAGCAGACGGTGCGGCTTCCCGGCGCCGGCAGCCGGTTGCCCATCACCGCGGAGAAGTCCGTGCCCGGCGAGGAGCCGTCGGAGTTGTCCGCCTTCCGGTCCGTGGAGTCGCCGTCCAGCGTGCGGCCGTGCGCCAGCCACGCCAGCTCGTCCAGCCGCGGCGCGATCTCCGTGAACAGCGCGGCCGGCACGTCCACGTACTGCACGGGGTCGCCGGCGCTCTCGCCGTACTCCAGCTCCAGGCCGGGATACGACACCACGCCGTCCGGCGGCGACTGCAGGTCCGCCACGGTGCCGCTGGCCACGCCCGGCGCCGGGTCGTCGCCGTCGAACGTCAGCAGCGCCAGCCAGGGGTAGCTGGTGCCCGGCTCCTGCGCCGCCCGCTGCCAGGGGAGCGTCTTGATGGGCGACACCAGGTGCGGCAGCACGTTGGAGTACTCGCCCTGCGCGTCCGCGGGGGGAAAGACCTGGCTGACGTAGCCCGGGGGAAGGGAGAAGCGCGGCCCCAGCACCGCGAAGGTGAGCTGCGTCTCGAACGTCTCGTCGAAGGCGTTGTCCGCGTCGCTGCTGGCCACGCGCTGCTGCACGGTGACCGCGTAGTCGCCGCTCTCCAGCCGCGGCGCGAAGTACTGGTCGAAGGTGATCTGCCCGGAGAGCGTCGACGACGAGGGCAAGGTGTCGCTCATCGGCTCAGCTCTCCGCCAGCGCCGGGTTCTCGCCCAGCAGGTTGAGCACCGGCGGGTCCAGCAGCCCCAGCCCGGCGCGGTCCGTCAGCGCGGTGGTGTCGATCACGTTGTCCACCAGGAAGCCGTTGGCCATCAGGTCCGTGACGATGGAGGCGCGCGCGGCGGCCACCCCGGCGTCCGCGACGGTGGTGGTCAGCTCCGTGTAGCCGTCCAGCCCGGCGTAGGGATCGGTGGACGGGCCGTCGTTCGTCCCCCACGTCCACGGCAGCGTGTCCTCCGCCTCGTAGAGCAGCGCCTGCACGTCGATGGGGAGCGACCGGTCCTGCCTGGGGGGATTGGGAACGAGCGACACGCCGAGCACCACGCCGCTCACCTGCGCCGCGTCGTTCAGCGAGCCGCTGAGGGACCCTTCCGCCAGCCACATCCCCTTGGGCGCGGGGCCCAGGACGGCCGCGGCGGCGATCTCCCCGTACGGCTCGCCGTCCTTGGTGATGGCGACGGCCTGGTCGCTGGTGAAGTCCCCCTCGTCCACCGCCATGGGCCCCACGCCGAAGCCCGTGGGCCAGGGCGCGCTCTCGCCGGTGGTGGCGGTGGCGACGGCAATGCCGTTCAGCGCCACCGTCTTGGCCGGCACCTGCGTCTGCGCGCTGAAGGTGACGCACTGGGGGTCCACCACGTACTGCACCGCCAGGCCCTGCCCGGTCAGGTCGCGCAGCAGCCCGGTGGGCACGAACGCCTGCAGCACCGGCGCCTGCGTGGTCCCGCTCGTGGCCGCCAGCGCCGCGGGGGAGGGCGACGACGACGGCGCGCCCAGGAACGAGGTCTTGAACTCGTCCCAGCCGATGGGCGGCGGCGTGGACGGCTGCGAGCCGAAGGAGATGCTGAACGAGACCACGTCCAGGTCGATCCTGGCGACGCCGCTGAAGTCCGGCCCCCACAGGTGCAGGGTGGCGCCCACGGTGGCCTTGATGGTGACGGTCACCAGGTACAGGTCCACCTTGGCCTCCACCCCGAACGACACGCCCATCCGCGCGTCGTAGTGGAACGGCTTCCAGGTCACCAGGAAGTCCGCGGAGACGTCGAACCAGGCCTTGATGCCGCCCGTCTGCCACACCGCCTCCAGCGACCCGCCCACCATGAACACGTGCGGCGTCAGGGCCAGGTACATCCCGCCCTTGATCACCAGCGGCGCGTCCGACATCTGCCAGTTGAAGCCCAGCCGCGGCACCGACGGGTAGTGCGCCGGCACGGTGTAGTACGGGTTGTAGCCGCCCAGCGTGGCCACGAAGTCGCCCGCGTAGTCGCTGGGGCTGAACCACATGTACCAGGCGAACCCGCCGCTCAGGTGGCACTCCGTGGACAGCACGTACGACGCGGGCGTCAGCTCGCCGGAGAGCTGGAAGGTGCCGTCGTCGGGCGCATAGGTGGCCTCCAGCGCGAGCTGCGCCTGTGCCACGGGGTTCGGGTCCTGCGGCGGCACGGAGAGGGTGGACAGCCCCAGCAGCCCCACCTGCACGCGCGTGCCGAAGGTCAGCGTCAGCAGCGCGTACGACTGCAGGATGTCGAAGGTGGTGAAGTCTACCCCGGCCGCGATCCAGTCCTGGCCGATGGACACGCCCATGTACGTGTCCATCGTGGCCAGGAAGTCGTTCAGCGAGGGGCTGGCGGAGCCGAACGGGTTCGTCGCGCTGTTCGCCCCGGCGACGAGGGGATAGCCGGCCACCTGGTCCAGCGTGGGCATCACCAGGCTGCGGTTGAAGCCGAACCCGCCGCTGAAGCCGGTGACGAAGAAGAACGGCGGCCCGCCGATGGGCACGTCGTTCACCATCGCGAACACGAAGAACGACGGCGGGTCGCTGGTGGCGAACGAGCCGTAGGCGGTGACCGTGAACGACTCCGCCTGGATCACCAGGTCGCCGTCGAACTGCAGGTAGTCGGGGTTGTCGACCTTGAGCAGCCCGCCGGAGAACGCCACCGGGCCGGCGCTGTACGACACGTTCAGCCCGTTGATGAAGAACGTGGGGCTGCCCCCCTCCAGCGGGATGCCGACCCCCAGCCCCAGGATGTCCATCGTCAGGGCGGAGAGCGACAGCGTGGCGTTGATCTGCACGGTCAGCCCGCTGGAGTCCAGAGAGAACCCGATCTTCTGCACCACCACCGGCCCGAACGACTGCTGGATGCTGATCCACGCGCCGGACCCCTCGGTGGGGTAGCTCACCTGCGACGTGGAGCCGGTGTCGCCCGGATCGTCCGCATCGCCCGTGTCGGCCGTGTCGCCGGTCTCGCCGGCGGCCGCGGTACCGGTGGTGTCGGCCGATGCGTCGTCGTCGGCGTCGTACAGGACCAGCGCGGTGCCGGTGGACGCGTCGGAACCGTCATCCGCCGACGCGTCCGCGGCGCCGCTGGTGTCGGAGGAGGACGGATCCGCGGACGACGTATCCGAGCTGCCGCCGGCGAGCTGGATGGTGACGCTCTGCGTGGTGAGCGTCCCGACCGCCACCTCCAGCGTCATCGCCACGCTGGTGGTGGCGCCGGGCGCGTACGACACCTTCAGGCCGATGGAGTCCAGCGTCAGGCTGTCCGCGTCGCCCAGGTAGTCGCCCACCAGCGGCAGCGCCGTCAGGTCCACGGACGCGCCGGGGATGCCGACGTCCGCGTCGAGGTCGAACTCCTGGGTGGAGGTGTCGTACTCGATGTCGAAGCGCGTCAGGTCGATCTCCGGCAGCCCGTCCGGCAGCGGGATCCCGAAGATGCTGGTCAGGTCCGCGAACAGGTCCGTCAGGTTCACGGTCTGCCCGCTCCCGGTGCCCCCCGCGAAGGTCCAGCCGGCGGTGGCCCCGGCGTAGTTGGCGGAGACGTACAGCTCCACCCCGCCCAGCGTCAGGCTCGCGTACACCGACCCGGTGGCCCCCGCGGATGCGTACGACAGCGCCAGGGAGATGTCGCCCAGCGTCAGCCCGTTCTCCGGGGTGCCGAAGATCGTCCAGGTCTCCTGGATCTTCGCCGTGAAGGTGTACGTGTTCCCGGCGACGTCGCCGTTGAGCTGGAAGCTGCCGCCGGTGAAGGTGGGGAGGGGGATGGCATCGCCGATCAGGTTCGTGACCGCGCTGGCCAGGTCCAGCGTGGCGGACTCGTCCAGCTCCACCTCGAACTTCAGGTCCGGCAGGGTGACGTAGCCCGAGAGCGCGACGGACTCGTTGTCCGCCAGGTAGGCGGTGGCGTACACCGCCCCCTCCGCCGTCCACCCGCTGCCGCCGTCGTAGGCGTTGAGCAGAAAGCCCATGCCGCCGATGGTGACGAAGCCGTCGAAGATCTCCCAGTCCTGGCCCTCCCCGATGCTCACGCCCAGGCCGATGCCGTCCAGCGCGAACGACGGGTCCGTGGCCAGGGTGACGGAGACGTCGTCCAGCGTCACCGCGTCGAAGGTGGGGAACTTGTAGCCCGGGTTCAGCAGGTCCGCCACGGACGCGCCGTTCAGCAGCGACGGCAGCCCGTCCGTGGGCACGGTGGACCCGGGCGAGCCGAACGCGTTGAAGGTCACCTCGCCGTCCGTGTACATCAGCAGGGTGATGGGCACGGACACGCTGCCCGCCGCGAAGGTGCTGTCCACCTTCACCGCGCCCACGGGCACCAGTCCCACGGTGCTGCCGTCGGTGCTGGGGATCTCCTGCAGCAGCGCCCCCAGCGCGAAGTCGAAGGTGAAGGAGTAGTCGCCCAGCGACACCGTCTGCCCCACCGCGGAGGTGGGCTGGAGCAGGAGCTGGGGATACGCGATCAGCGACGGCGCATCGCCGCCGTTCCCATCGCCCCCGCCGTCCCCGTCGCTCCCTTCATCCCCACCGTTCCCATCGCCCCCGCCGTCTCCGTCGTCCCCATCGTCCCCATCGTCCCCATCGTCCCCGTCGTCTGCGTCTTCCGTGTCCGCGGCCTGGAAGTAGGTCTCGATGGGGCCCTGCATGGCGATGGGCGACGAGAACATCAGGTCCAGGACCGTCCCCACGCCCCCGGTGAACGTGGCGGTGCCGGCGAGCGAGAGGCCCTTGACCATCCCCTGCGCCACCAGGTCCACGTCGCCGGCGTAGTTGAACTGCGTGCGGAAGTCGTCGGGCAGGACGGAGGACGCGGTGGAGTCCAGCGTGAACGCCGCGTCCTCCCACGCCGCGGAGTCCATCACCGAGCCCGCCAGCGCGGGAAAGCTGGCGGACGGCGTCCACGCCTCGTCGTTCACCGGCACCGGGAGCACGGCGGTCACGCTGCCGTCCTCCTGCAGCGTGAACACGCCGGTGTCGACCGTCGCCTGGGCCAGCCCCAGCAGCGTGCCGGGCGCGACGGTGCCCGAGACGGTGACCGTCTGCGCATCCTCGTCCGGCGTGGCGGCGGCGTCCGTGAGCACCATCGTCCCGCCGGTGAAGTACGCGGTGAACAGCGTCTCCACCGCGGCGGTGCCGAACGCGCTCCCCGCCGCCTGGAGGGTCCCGTCCTGCGGCGTGAGGAGGGAGACGAGCTGGTCGAAGGTGAGTGCCATGCCCTCAGACCGTGAGCTGCATGGTGACGGGCAGGTGGTCGCTGATCAGCCGCCCGCCCACCAGCGATCCCTTGACGTTGATCAGGTGGCTGGGGTCGCCGGCGATCTGGCGCGCGTAGTCGGTGACGTAGTCCTGGTAGGTGTTGGTGCCCTGGAAGCCGCGCTGGTCCAGCTCAGCGTAGTGCTGCACGCTGGAGCTGAGCGCCAGCCGGCGGTTGCGCACGTCCTCCGGCACGGTGTAGACGTCCGCCGTCGCGAAGGTGACGGGACTGGTGGCGGCCGGGTCGACGATGGTGAAGAAGTTGTCGTACAGGCTCACCGCCAGGTCGGCCGTCGTCGTCATCGAGCGCGAGTACTCCGCGTACGTCACCAGGTGCGTGTTGACGTTGGCGTCCGCGGCGTTGCCGTCCAGCTCGCGCGTGTCGTTGCCCACCAGGGGGTCGTAGGCGTCGCGGGCGGTCTGGTAGTCGACGTTGAAGTCGCCGGTGGCCACCGCGTAGCTGGTGGCCGTGGCCGCGTTCCCCTGCCCGGTGGGGTCGATGGTGAGCTGCACCGGCGGGCCGCCGTTCGGGCTCACGCCCCAGAGCAGGCTGAAGTAGGGGAGCGCCGCCACCTGGCTGCGCGCCTGGTCCGCGTCGGGCGAGTAGTGGCAGGCCAGGATGGGCAGGATCTCGTTGCCCTGCGCCGCTGTGGGCACGTAGAACAGGCCCAGCACCGGCCGGCGCAGCGTGTCCAGCCAGGTGGCCAGCCCCAGCGCGCGGCCCTTGGCGCTCGTGCGCTGGCGGTCGGGCAGCAGGAAGGGAAAGCGGCCCGCCACCACGCCCTGCGCCGTGGTGCCGGTAAAGATGGCGCTGGCGAGCGGCGTGTACGTGCCGCCCAGCACCTGCGGCACCGCGTTGCTCCCCGCCTGCCCGCTGATGGGCATGGGGATGGTGAACGCGGTGTCGCGGACGAAGAACGCGTAGTACTCCCTGCCCGTGTTCGGCGAGATGACGCAGGTCTTCCACTCGGACCTGCCCTGCGCGGCGGCGTACGCCTTGAGCTCGCGCAGCAGGATGGCGCAGACCTGCGCGGCGGTGGCGTCGCTGGTGGTGTTGACCTCCAGCAGGCAGAGGATGTCGACGCCCGCCTCGACCACCTCCTTGGCCATCGCCTTCACTACGTCGTAGTTGTTGTACTTCCGCCCCGACTTGGTCGGCCCGTAGTTCTGGACGTTCCAGTTCATCAGGGTGACGGTGGCCATCGGCGGGACGCGGCGCGGGCGGAGGGGTGTGCGCGCGGAGTGCGCGGGGATCGGGTCGCCGCGGGAGGGGTTCGCGGGGACGGCGGCGGGCGCGCGGCAGGGCTGCCGCGCTCGCGAAAACCGACGGAACAGTGACCGGATCGGCGCCGTTTCGCGGCAAGGCGTGGACCAGCCACGCCGTCCATCTCCCGCGCGGAACGCATCCTCTCCCGCTGCAACGGGATCGCGGTGCAGCGCGACAACGCGTGTTTGCCGGCGGACCCGCCGCGTTGCGGGGCAGCCGCGGAACAGGTTGGGGCGCAGCGGAAACAGTTACGCCAGAATGGCCGGTCCGCCCCGCGCTCCGATGGTGTGAAAAAATCGCGCACCGGCGTGCTGATTGGGCCGATCATCACCCCCGCGAGGAGCTGTCCGGGCCCTGCCGCCGGAAGCCTGCGATGAAGCGGGGAGCACCGGTCGGCGCTCCCCGCTGTCGTTGTCTGGTCACTCTGCCCGTGAGCCGCCGACAGGGGCGGCGCGGGTAGGCCGCCGCGGTCGCCGCACCAGCGCGCCCGCGATGACGAGATCGAAGCCCACGCAGAGCCACGGGTACCAGTCGGGCGTGTAGGCGCTGCCCGGCGCATCGCTGAGGTGGAGGAGCACGTCCCAGAGCACGTGCGCGGCCCAGCCCACGGCCAGCAGCGTCCCGCTTCCGGTCCGTACACCGCGCCAGGCCAGCAGGCCGAAGACGGCGACGCCCGCGAGCTCGAGAGCAGGTCCCCGCCCGCTGCCCGCCCGGAGCGTCACGAAGCCGACGTAGATCAGGGCGGCGGCGAACAGCCCCACGGCGTAGATGCGCAGCTCACCGGCGCGCCTGCGCTGCCGGGCCAGCAGCACCAGCGCGAGGGCGAGGACGACACCGAGCGTCACGAAGATGGCAATGCGCATGCGGGCCTGTGGCGGATCACGGAACGGTGCGTGGGATACGGAGGCGTCCGGCCGCGCGCGTTCCTGTTGGTGCGCGGCGCTCCGCCGCGTATTGTTGAGGCGGTCAAGCTCATCCGGCGTCCCCCTGCTCGCGCCGCCCCGATGCACGTTCTCCTTGCAGCCGCCCTCCTTCTCGCGCAGGCGGACAGCGCGGACGCCGGCCTGCGCATGGTGCTGGGCGCCGACGCCGCGCGTCCGGACGAGCCCGTGCCCGGCATCCTCCTGGTCTCCACCCCCGACGGCCGCACCCGCCCCGCGACGCTGCGCGTGACCTCCGCCTCGCCGGCGCGGCTGTGGTGGCGCGCGGGCGCGGGCGCGGCCTGCCCCGACACCGCCCGCGGCGAGCCGGAGATCGCCGCCGGGCACCTGGTGGGCGGCGACGACGCGTTCTACTTCTGCGCCCGGCCGCGGACGCGCGCGCCGCTGCGCCTGGTCGCGTCGGTCCGGGCCGGCGCCGGCGCCGCCACCACGGTCGCCGAGCTGCCGGCGCCCGCGCGCGGCGGCATGTCCGCGTTCGGCTCGGCGGCGGTGGGCGCGCTGCTCGGCCTGATCTCCGGCATCGCGGTGAACTACGCGACCGCGTGGAACCAGCGCAAGGCCGACCGCGAGCAGCGGGACCACGAGCGGGAGACCGCCGAGCGCAAGCAGCGCATGGAGACCGAGAACGCGGAGCGCGCGAAGCGGCTGGAGATCCTGGACGCCCTCCGCGCGGGCGTCATCCAGGAGCTGCAGGACGCGGCGCACCTGCTCTCGGGCTACGTGCTCTCGAAGCCCGCCCCGAAGGAGCACCCCGTGATCGTCGCGTGCGCGGGCCTGCAGGCGGCACTGGACACGCCGCTGACGCGCGGCTTCCTGGAGACGGAGGGTGCCGCGGACCTCGAGCGCTTCACGCGCGCGTTCGAGCTGCTGGCGGACTACAACGACACCGTGCGGGTGGAGGAGAGCCCCCGCGTGCGGCGCGACGTGGCCCGGCAGACGGTGGAGGAGCTCCAGTCGGTTCTCACCCCGGGATAAGGCGCGAACCCATGCCCTGCCTCTACTGCTCGGAGGAAGGCTTCTCCATCGGCCATCACGGCGCCTGCATCCACTGCAACAGCGCCGTCTGCGTGGCGCCGGGCGGCCGCCGCGACCGGCGCTTCCACGGCGAGAACTGCGTCTGCGGCTGCGACGGCCTCTTCTGCCTGAAGCACTTCGTGGCGCACGCGCAGGACGAGCACGGGATGGCGGACGGGGCCGCGTGCTTTCCGCGGCTGTGGACCCGGATCGGCATCCGCGGCATCCGCGGCGGCGCGGCGCTCCGGGCGCGCGTGGGATCGCCGCCCGAAGCGGCCCACGACGCCACGGAGTTCCTGAACACCATCCGCCCCGGCCACGAGGCGCTGCGGCAGGCGGCCCGCGAGCTTCCTGGAGTGGCGCGCGAGTACCCGGAGTGGGGCAACCGCGGCGAGCCCAAGATCATCTTCGAGCCCGCGTTCTTCAACGACGCGGTGGCGGAGACGGTGGTGGCCCAGGCGGCGGATGCGGTCGGCGCGGCGTACGAGGGCCGCCCGGACCCGGCGGACGTCGCGGACCTG
>DASTLD010000574.1:0-12844 GCA_035715345.1 Longimicrobium sp. | reverse complement strand
AGAGAGTGTAGGGCGACATACAGGAAGTTGCCTGACCCACACGCGGGATCAAGAATCTTCAACGAGCGAAGACGCACGTGGAAATCGCGCAAGATCGTGATTGCTCGTTCACGGGCGCGCCGCTGCTTCTGCGGGGTCTTGCCCTGGGGGTCGCAGAGCTGCATCACTTCCGCCTGGACCGGTGTCCACCACGCTCTTACTGGCTCTTCGATCGTGGCCCAGATCACTCTTTCGACGAATTCTCGTGGTGTGTACTCGGCTCCGAGTCGGTGTCGCTCAGCAGGGTCCAACGCCCGGGTCAGCAGGGTGCCAAAGATTGCCGGCTCGACAAAGCGCCACCCAGCCTTGGCCGCTCTCAGGAGGAGTGCCAGATCGTTCTTCTGAAGTGGCAGAGCTTCAGAATCGCTAAAGAAATGTCCGTTGAATCGAAGCAGGCGCTGGAAATAGAATTTCCCGCCCGCATCCATCGCCTTCCAGAGACTCTCAACGTTCTCAACAAAATCGTCTGGTTGGCGCAGTCCCGCTTCAATCGCCTGTTTGAAGAACCGCTCTGGCAATAGTTGCGTGTCTTCCGCAAAGAGTGTGAAGACGCAGCGAATCATGAACCGCGCGACACGTCCTGGATCATATCCACGCCCCTCGAGTGTCCGAGCCAGTTCTGCGAGCTGCCGGGCGATGTCTTCGGTGACTTGCGTCGCTCTCTTCCTGGGATCGAGACTCGTCGGGTTCTCCCAGATCGCGCGGAGCAGAGCGATATGGTCCGGTCGGTTGTGCAGGTCAGTCAGGTCGATTCGCATTCCGGTGGCAAAAGTTCCATATGTGCCCTGCCATCGGTCCCATACGATTAACATTCTTGCAATGTCGAGCACGAGCAGGTATGGCGGCTGTTCGCCCTCTACAGATCTCGCATACGCCTGAGCCTGGCCAAACGCGCGCTGCAGCAACAGTTCATTGGGCTTACCACGCTCAGGGTTTTTCGCTTCGAGGACGAAGCACCCTTCCTTGTACAAATCGACGTAGTTGAATGCCGCACCGCCGTCCTCACGACTAATGATCCGAACGGGGAATTCGAATTCGTACCCGGATCCTGCTGGCTGCGGCCCGGCGACCCCGAGTGCCTCACAGAATTCTATGAGGTACAGTTGAGCATTCGATCTTTCACGCGCGCGCGCTGAACTCCAACGCTCATCCAGCAGGCGCAGCTTCGCGGGATCCCGGATTGTCATGTTGGGCACACTCAGGGGCCGTGGGGCAGCGGAGGTATTTCAGAGGAAACCGCTGAACGTCGTGGGGAAGTCCAGGGCGCATCCACAGAGACGGGTGTGCGATGCGACGCGCAGGAGCGCAGGAAAACCGATGAGTTACAGAGGATAATCAGCGCGTTTGCATTGCGCCAGAGTTTTGACTATCAACTCGACCTGTGTGCATCGCGGCGGCGATGCCACCCCTCCGTTGCCGCGCCCCTTCGTGCGTGGTAGCTTAGGCGGGTTTGGGTGGAAACCGAGAATCAACGCCAGGCGCAGGTATAGCGGGATGCCGACGTACGAGTACCGTTGCCCGGAGTGCGGCAACGAGTTCGAGAAGTTCCAGAGCATGAGCGACGAGCCCGTCGCGCCGTGCCCCGAGTGCGGCACCAACGCCCAGCGGCGCCTTTCCGGCGGCGCCGGCTTCCTCTTCAAGGGCAGCGGCTTCTACATCACCGACTACCGCGGCGAGGGCTACAAGAAGGCCGCCGAGGCGGAGAAGGGCGGCGGGTCGTCCGGCGGTGAGAAGAAGCCCGAGCCCAAGGGCGATTCCAAGCCATCCGGCGAGGCGGCGAAGCCGGCGCCCAAGAGCGCCGAGTAGATGCCCGCCGAGCAACTGCAGCGCGAGCTGGCCCGGGTCCTCCGCGAGATGGGCGTGGAGGACCCGGGCGCCGTGGCGCTCGAGCGCCCGCGCAACCCCGAGCACGGCGACTGGGCGACGAACGTCGCCCTCACCCTCGCGAAGCCGCTGCGCCGCGCGCCGCGTCAGATCGCCGACGAGCTGGTGCAGCGCATCGACCGCGCGGGCGCCGGCATCGCCACCGCGGAGGTGGCGGGGCCCGGCTTCATCAACTTCCGCCTGGACACCGGCTACCTGCGCGAGGGGCTGGCCCGCATCGTCCGCGAGGGCGACGCCTACGGCCGCTCGCAGGACGGCGCCGGGCAGCCGGTCGTCGTGGAGTTCGTCTCCGCCAACCCCACCGGGCCGCTGCACATCGGCCACGGGCGCCAGGCCGCGCTGGGCGACGCCGTGGCGGAGCTGCTGGCGTGGGCGGGGTGGAAGGTGCACCGCGAGTACTACTACAACGACGCGGGCGAGCAGATCAACCGGCTGGCCCGCAGCGTGTGGGCGCGCTACCAGCAGGACGTGGGCAACGCCGTCCCCTTCCCGGAGGACGGCTACCACGGCGAGTACGTGGCGGAGATCGCCGCGGAGCTGGCCGCCGAGCACGGCGCGCGCTTCCGGGGCGACGAGTCGCCGGAGGCGCTGGACGAGATGCGCAGGTTCGCGGTCGCCCGGCTGCGGGCGGAGCAGAACCGCGACCTGGACGGCTTCCGCGTCCGCTTCGACGAGTTCTTCCTGGAGTCGTCGCTCTACACCGGCGGCGCGGTGGAGCAGACCATCGCCCGGCTGCGCGAGACGGGGCTGGTGTACGAGCACGAGGGCGCGCTCTGGCTGCGGACCACGGCGTACGGCGACGACAAGGACCGGGTGATGGTCAAGTCGTCCGGCCATCCCACCTACTTCCTGCCCGACGTCGCGTACCACCTGAACAAGTGGGAGCGCGGCTACCACCGCGCCATCAACGTGCAGGGCAGCGACCACCACGGCACGGTGGCCCGCGTGCGCGCGGGGCTGCAGGCGCTGGGGCTGCCGGCGGGCTACCCCGAGTACGTGCTGCACCAGATGGTGCTGGTCATGCGGGGCGGGGTGGAGGTCAAGTTCAGCAAGCGCGCCGGCAGCTACGTGACCATGCGCGAGCTGTACGAGGAGGTGGGCGTGGACGTGGCGCGCTACTTCTTCCTCATGCGCCGCTTCGAGGCCCAGCTCACTTTCGACCTGGACCTGGCGCTGGACCAGTCCGACAAGAACCCGGTGTACAAGGTCCAGTACGCGCACGCCCGCATGTCGTCCATCTTCCGCCGCGCGGGCGCGGACCCCGCGGCGGTGCTGGACGGGGCGGACCTGTCGCTGCTGGAGCACGAGCCGGAGACGGACCTGGTCAAGCTGCTGCTGCGCTTTCCCGAGGAGATCGCCGCCTCGGCGGAGGCGCACACGCCGCATGCGATCTGCGCCTACCTGGAAGAGGTGGCGGGCGCGGTCAACTCGTGGTACCACGCGGGCAACCGCGACGCGTCGCTGCGCGTGATCGGCGCGGAGGTGGCGCCGGAGCGGTCGCGCGCGCGGCTGGCGCTCGCGCGCGGCGTGCAGGTGGTGCTGCGCAACGGGCTGGCGGTGCTGGGCATCTCCGCCCCGGAGCGCATGCAGCGCGACGAGGCGGAGGCGGCCTGAGCCGCCGCGCCGAACTCCTTATCCTTTCGAAACTTCCCGAGCCGGATCTCATGTCGCTTCTCGTCGTCGGCAGCGTCGCGCTCGACACCGTCACCACCCCGTTCGGCCGCGCGGACGACGCGCTGGGCGGCTCCGCCACCTTCTTCTCCGCCGCCGCCTCGCTCTTTGCGCCCGTGCAGCTCGTGGGCGTGGTGGGCAGTGACTATCCCCTGGACGCGCTGGACTTCCTGGCGGAGCGCGGGGTGGACCTGGGCGGGCTGGAGCGCGCGGCGGGAGAGAGCTTCCGCTGGGCGGGCGAGTACAGCTTCGACCTCAACAGCCGCGAGACGCTGGAGACGCGGCTGGGCGTGTTCGCGGACTTCCAGCCCAAGATCCCCGACGGTTTCCGCGACGCGGAGTGGGTGTTCCTGGGCAACATCGACCCCGTGCTGCAGCTCGACGTGCTGGAGCAGATCCATCGCCCGCGCCTGGTGGCGTGCGACACGATGAACTTCTGGATCTCCGGCAAGCGCGACGAGCTGATGCAGCTGCTCTCCCGCGTGGACCTGCTGCTGGTCAACGACGCGGAGGCGCGCCAGCTCAGCGGCGACCACAACCTGTCCCGCGCCGCGCGCTGGATCCAGGCGCGCGGCCCGCGCTACGTGGTCATCAAGAAGGGCGAGCACGGCGCCATGCTCTTTACCCCGCACTCCGTCTTCTTCGCGCCCGGCTACCCGCTGGAGGAGGTCTTCGACCCCACCGGCGCCGGCGACGCCTTCGCGGGCGGCTTCATGGGCCACCTGGCGCGCTGCGGGGCCACGGAGGACGCGGACCTGCGGCGGGCCATGATCTACGGCTCGGTGATGGGCTCCTTCGCGGTGGAGAAGTTCTCCGTGGAGCGCTTCAAGGACCTGGGGGCGGACGAGATCGAGGAGCGGGCGCGGCACTTCCGCGAGATGACCGTCTTCGAGCTGCACGTGGACGCCGGTGTCTGAGCGGAAGGGGCTGTCCTACGCGGACGCCGGGGTGGACATCGACGCCGCGCACCGGGCCATGCGCGGCGTCGCGGCGCTGGTGCGCTCCACCGCCACCCCCGACACCCTCTCCGAGCTGGGCAGCTTCGGCGGCCTGTACCGCGTCCCCCGCGACGCCCGGCAGCCGGTGCTGGTCGCCAGCACGGACGGCGTGGGGACGAAGCTCAAGGTGGCCTTCGCCGCCGGGCGGCACGGCACCGTCGGCGAAGACCTGGTCAACC
Organism: Longimicrobium sp.; assembly: GCA_035715345.1. GTDB lineage: Bacteria > Gemmatimonadota > Gemmatimonadetes > Longimicrobiales > Longimicrobiaceae > Longimicrobium. Next base: position 8,073 of record DASTLD010000574.1, on the reverse strand, counting down.
ACTGCGTCAACGACATCCTGGTGCAGGGCGCGCGGCCGCTCTTCTTCCTGGACTACGTGGGCGTGGGGCGATTGGAGCCGGGCGTGGTGGAGGAGCTGGTGGGCGGCGTGGCCCGCGGCTGCCGCGAGAACGGCTGCGCGCTGCTGGGCGGCGAGACGGCGGAGATGCCGGACATGTACGCCCCCGGCGAGTACGACCTGGCCGGCACCATCGTGGGCCTGGTGGAGGAGGACGCGCTGATCGACGGCCGCGCCATCCGCCCCGGCGACGCGCTGGTGGCCCTCGCCAGCAGCGGCCTGCACACCAACGGATACTCGCTGGCGCGGCGCATCGTGTTCGAGCGCATGGGGCTGGGCGTGGACGACCCCTTCCCCGGCGAGGACGCCGGCGTGGCGGACGTGCTGCTGCGCGTGCACCGCAGCTACCTGCGCGCGTTGCTCCCCCTGATCGAGAAACGTCAGATTCGCGGGCTGGCGCACGTTACCGGCGGCGGCCTGACCGACAACGTGCCCCGCATCCTGCCCGACGGCGTGGACGCGCGCTTCGACCTGGCCTCGTGGGAGGTGCCGAACCTCTTCCGCGTGCTCCAGCGCGAGGGCGCGGTGGAGCAGGGGGAGATGTTCCGCGCCTTCAACATGGGCGTGGGCATGGTGGCTGCCGTGGCACAGGAGGACGCGGACGCGGTGGTGCGGGCGCTGAACGGCGCGGGAGAGAGGGCGTGGGTGGCGGGGCAGGTGGTGCCCGGCGCGCGCCAGGTGCGGCTGACCTGACGAACCAGAGACAGGATCCAATGACGACACGCAGGAACACGATGGTGGCCGCCGCGCTGGCGGCCTTCTCCGCCGCCCCGGCGGCGGCGCAGGAGCTGGACCAGGCGTGCGCGGCGTACCCGGTGGCGCACTCGCCGCGCTGCGTCTCCGTGGCCCAGGCGGCGGAGGCGGTGCAGCCGCAGCTCGGCATCCTGATGGCCGGCGGCAACCCCACGCTGGGCACCGCCAGCACCGGCGGGCTGCGGCTGGGCGTGCTGCCGCGCGTCAGCCTGTCCGGGCGGGTGAACCTGGTGCTGGCCAACGTGCCGGAGATCACCTCCGAGGCGTCGGGCTCGCCCGCGGCGTACCAGACGGACAACCTGCGCATTCCCACGCCCGCGCTGGGCGTCAACGCGTCCATGGGCCTGCTCTCCGGCATGGGCGTCGCGCCGATGCTGGGCGGCGTGGGCTCCGTGGACCTGCTGGCCAGCGCCAGCTGGATCCCCGTGGACCTGCTGGGCGGCGAGGCGTTCAAGGCCGGCGGCGCACCGGTGGCCTGGGGCGCGGGCGTGCGGGTGGGGCTGCTGCGCGAGAGCTTCGTCACGCCCGGCGTCTCCGTCTCGCTGATGCACCGCCGACAGGGCCGCATGGAGCTGGGCAACGTGTGCGAGGACCCGGAGCAGCCCGGCCTGGGCCCGGACGACGGCGTGTGCCTGGGCGCCGGCGGCGGCAGCGGCACCGGCGGCGACCAGGGCGAGGTGGGCTTCAACGTCAAGTCGTGGAGCGCGCGCGCGGCGGTCAGCAAGCGGCTGCTGGGCTTCGGCATCACCGCCGGCGCGGGGTGGGACCGCTTCGAGAGCGACGTGGACTTCGCCTTCCGCGGCGAGACCACCACCACCGGCTCGTCGCGCGTGTTCCACGTGCGCAACCGCATCATCGAGAACGACCGTACCTCCGCGTTCCTGAACTTCTCCTACACGCTGCTGGTCGGCTCGCTGGTGGGCGAGGTGGGATGGATGCAGGGCGGCGAGCGGCTGGAGGCCTACCCCGAGGACGGCGACTTCGACCCGGAGAAGGGCGTGTTCTTCGGGAGCCTGGGCGCGCGGCTGTCCCTGTAAGCGCGTGGGCGCGGACGTGCGTGAGTGCGTGAGCGCCCGCGCACGGGCGGGCCGCCTTCCCCGGGGGAGGGCGGCCTTTCGCGCGTCCGGGGCCGTGGAGGGCGGGCGATGACGGACGACCTCGCGCGCGACCGGGCCTGGATGCGCCGGGCCATCGAGCTGGCGGGCGGGGGATGGGGCCGCGTGGCGCCCAACCCGCTCGTGGGCTGCGTCCTAGTGCGCGACGGCCGGGTGGTGGGCGAGGGCTGGCACCGCGAGTACGGCGGCCCCCACGCGGAGGTGGAGGCCCTCCGCGCCGCCGGCGACGCGGCGCGCGGCGCCACGGCGTACGTCTCCCTGGAGCCGTGCAGCCACTGGGGCAAGACGCCGCCCTGCACGGACGCGCTGAAGGCCGCGGGCGTGGCGCGCGTCGTCTTCGGCGCCCACGACCCCAACCCGAAGGCGGCGGGGGGAGGCGACGTGCTGCGCGCCGCGGGCGTCGAGGTGCTGGGGGGGATCGAGGAGCCCGCCGCGCGCGACGGGAACGCGGTCTTCTTCCACGCGCACTCGCCGATGGGCGCGGAGCGGCCGTTCGTGGCGCTCAAGCTGGCCCTGTCGCTGGATGCGCGCATCGCGGACGCGGGCGGGCGGTCCGTGTGGATCACGGGCGAGGAGGCCCGCGCGGAGGTGCACCGCCTGCGCGCGGGCTTCGACGCCGTCGCGGTGGGCGTCGGCACCGCGCTGGCGGACGATCCCCAACTCACCGTCCGCGGCGCGGTGCAGCCCCGCATCCCCCCCGCCCGCGTCGTCTTCGACCGCGCGCTGCGCCTGCCGCCGGAGGGGCAGCTCGCCCGCACCGCCGGCGACGTCCCCGTCCTGGCCGTCTGCGAGCCGGATGCCCCCGCCGATCGCCGCCAGACGCTCGAAGTCGAGGGCGTGCGCGTGGTCGCCGCCGCGGGCCTCCCCGCGCAGCTCCGCGCCCTGCAGGAGGCCGGCGTCCAGTCGCTGTTCGTGGAGGGCGGCTCCGTGCTCGCCTCCGCGCTCCTGGCGGCGGAGGTGGTGGACCGCATGTACCTCTTCTACGCCCCCGTCCTCATCGGCCCCGGCGGCGCCTCCCCCTTTGCCGGCATCCCCGACGCCGCCCTGGCGGATGCACGGCGCTGGCGGCAGCTCGACACCCAATCGTTCGGCCCGGACACGCTGATCACGCTGGCGCGGTAGGAGACGGCAGGGCGGACTGCACGCGGAGATCGGTGTGGGCCGCGGCGCCCGGCGCGAGGACGGGCGCCCCCACCCGCTCGCTTAGGCTCGCACCCTCCCCCAAGTCTGGGGGAGGGTTGTTGGTGTGCGCGCGATGCCATGCGCCGCGTGGATAGACGGTCTCCCCCTCTCTCGCGCCGCGGAGCACCATCGCCGGCCGGACACGCAGGCGCAGGTGCGGCGCGGGGGAGGGGGCCGGGGGGTGGGGCCCCACGCGGAGCGCCGCCCCGGTGCTGCCACCATGCACACGCAGTAGATCGTCGCCTGTCTGCCGCCGACTGCACGCGGAGTTTTGTGCGCTCTGCTGGACTCCGCGCGCAGGCGGGCGCCCCCAGCCGGACTCGCATTACTCGTCCACCCTCCCCCAAGTCTGGGGGAGGGTGGGGGGAGGGTTTGGCGTCTGCGCACGAGGCTGGCCGCATCGCAGTTCAGGCCTCCCCCTCTCTTGCGCCGCGGAGCACCATCCCCGGCCGGACACGCAGGCGCAGGTGCGGCGTGGGGGAGGGGGCCGGGGGGTGGGGCCCCACGCGGAGCGCCGCCCGGCACGGCCACCACGCACACGCAGCAGATCGTCGCCTGCCACGCCCGCGCACCCCTTCGCGCGGCCGGTGGCGCCCGCCGCATCGCCCCCGCATCTTTGAACCCCGGCCGGCCGCACCCGCGTACGCTTCGTGCGTACGCCCGGCCAGGCCACCACCCCTACGAACACGAGAGCAGCGGAGCGGACAGGGAGATGAAGATCGCCGTGCTGATGGGCGGGACGAGCGCCGAGCGGGACGTGTCGCTGGCGACGGGCGGGGCGATCGTGAAGGCGCTGCGCAGCCGCGGCCACCAGGTGTCCACCGTGGACACGGCGCGCGGCTTCGTGCCCGAGGACCGCGAGGGAGACCTGCTCCCCGGCGGCGTCCAGTCCGCCCCGCCGGAGGACCTGTCCAGCTCGCTGCCGCTCATCGAGCTGGGCAGGGTGGAGCAGGTGCGCGACGCCGACATCGCCTTCCTGGCGCTGCACGGCGGGGCGGGGGAGGACGGCACCGTGCAGGCGCTGCTGCAGATCCTGGGCATCCCCTACACGGGCAGCGGGCCGCTGGGCTCCGGCATCGCCATGGACAAGGACGTCACCAAGCGCCTGCTGCGCGACGCCCAGGTGCCCACGCTCCCCTGGCGGGTGGCCCGCGCCCCGGACTTCGCCTTCGACCCGGACACGGTCGAGGACCTGGTGGGGCTGCCCTGCATCGTCAAGCCGTCGCGCCAGGGCAGCAGCGTGGGCCTGCACGTGGTCAGCGAAACGGCGCAGCTCGCGGAGGCGGTCCAGGACGCGGCGCGCTACGACAGCGAGGTGATGATCGAGCGCTTCGCCAAGGGGCGGGAGCTGACCGTGGGCATCCTGGGCGACCAGGCGCTGCCGCCGGTGGAGATCCGCCCCAAGAAGGGCCTGTACGACTACGAGAGCAAGTACACGCCGGGCATGACGGAGTACCTGTGCCCGGCGCCGCTGGACGAGGAGACGGTGGCGCAGATCCAGGCGTACGCGCTGCGCGCCTTCAAGGTGCTCAAGCTGCGCGGGTACGCGCGCATCGACTTCATCCTGGCCAAGGAGCAGCTCTTCTGCCTGGAGGCCAACACGCTGCCGGGGATGACCGCCACCAGCCTGCTGCCCAAGGGCGCGGCCGCGGCCGGCATCGACTTCCCGGAGCTGTGCGAGCGCATCGTCCGGCAGTCGCTGCCGCGCTGAGCCACCGGACCGCGGGCGGGGGACGGGTGTATCCGGACGCACGCGCCCGTGCGTCCTCTCGAGCAACCTTCTGAGCGCAATGTCTTACCGGTCGTCGTACGACAGCTACGGCGGGGGCATCGGCGGGGCGGCCACCCCGTGGGTCAAGCGCCTGCTGATGACCATCACCGCCGTGTTCCTGGCCATCTTCGTGGTCAGCCTGTTCCCGGGTACCGGCGGGGTGCGCGGGCTGCTGCCCTGGGTCGCGTTCGCGCCCCGCGACTTCTTCGTGAAGCCGTGGACGCTGCTGACGTACGCGTTCGTGCACGTGGACCCCTGGCACCTGCTGGGCAACGCGCTCTCGCTCTTCTTCTTCGGCCCGCCGCTGGAGGCGCGCTGGGGCTCGCGCGGGTTCCTCAAGTTCGTCGCCGTGTCCGCGGCAGGCGGGGCCATTCTCTCCGCGCTGCTCTACTTCATCCAGCCCGCCACCTTCATCATTGGCGCCTCGGCGGCCGCGTTCGGCATCCTGCTGGCGTTCGCGATGTACTGGCCGGACATGGAGATCCTGGTCTTCGGCGTGTTCCCGCTCAAGGCCAAGTGGCTGGTGGGCATCATGGTGGCGCTCAACATCATCATGCTGGCGCCCAGCTACGGCGGCGACGTGGCCGTGCTGGCCCACCTGGGCGGCGTGCTCTCCGCCTTCCTGTACCTCAAGAGCCCGTGGGCGCCGCCGTCGTGGGGCGACCTGCCGTCGCTCGCGAAGCGGAAGAAGAAGAGCGGGCTGGCGGTGGTGCGCTGGGGGGGCAAGAAGGAGGACCAGGCGCAGCAGCAGCGCACGGCGGAGACCGGGCGGGCGCGGCGCGGGGTGCCGGTGTCCGTGGCCGGCGGCGGGGCGGGGTCGTCGCGGGCGGAGCGCGATCTGCTGGACGACGTGGACCGCATCCTGGACAAGATCTCCGCCCAGGGCCTGTCCTCCCTGACCGACGAGGAGCGCCGCCGCCTGGACGAGGTCAGCCGCCGCTACCGCACCAACTGACGTCCAGCGCGTTGTAGACGATGACGGCCCGCATCCCCCGGGGGTGCGGGCCTTTTCGTCCGTGGGGCGATGGGATCGGCGCACGACCGGGCGCGGCGGCAGGCCCCGAGCCGGCGGTTGAAACCGCGCCTCCACAAGCACGAAGTCCGCCTGCGCGGACTGTACGGGATAGGTCATCGCGTCCAGCGGGGATCGGCTCATTCGCAGGGTAGAGACGCCCCGCCGGGGCGTCTCTACGGGGCAGTTCCGACGCGCGGCTGATCGTGGCGCGCGCAGACGGAAAGCCCCTCCCCCGAAGTTGGGGGAGGGGAAGCGAGGGACGAGCCGGGAGGGGGCCTCCGCCCACGAGACGCACGCCGATCGACTCGCCAGTCGGCGCTGAAACATTCGGCGGCCGCCATCCGAATCATGGGCTTCCCATCCGCCGCGTACGGCTCCCCCCTGATCCCGGCCACCATGTTTCTGCGACCTCTTCTCCTCGCCGCCGCGCTCGCCATTCCTTCCGTGGCGGCGGCGCAGTCCGTCACGTGGGGCTCGTGCGAGCCCGTCGCCACCCGCGCCCGGTGCGGCACGATCACGGTGCCGGAGGCGCGCGACACGCCCGGCGGCCGCAGCATCGACGTGGCCTTTGCCGTCCTGCCCGCCACCGACAGCGCGGGCCGGAGCCCGGACCCCGTGCTGGTCCTGTTCGGTGGGCCGGGAGACGCCGGCATCGAGCGGCTCCGCGGCGTCGAGGCGGCGTTCGCGGTCATCAACCGCACGCGCGACCTCGTCGTCGTCGACCAGCGGGGCACCGGGCGGTCCGCCCCGCTGCGCTGCGTCTTCGGCAGCGACGACGACCTGCAGTCGTACCTGGAGGCGTTCCTGCCGGTGGCCGCGATGCGGGAGTGCAGCGCCCGCCTGGGCGCCGGCGCGGACCTGTCGCGCTACCGCACGCGCGACTTCGTGGCCGACCTGGAGGCGCTGCGGAGCGCGCTGGGCATCGCGCGGTGGAACCTGTACGCCCGCTCGTACGGCACGCGCGTGGCGCTGCACTACCTGCAGCGGCACCCGGAGCCCATCCGCTCGGCCACTCTGGTCGGCGTGGTGCCGCCCGAGCTGACGGTGCCCATGACGCTGGGCGCCGACGCGGACGCGGCGCTGGAGAGGGTGGCGGCGGACTGCCGGGCCGACAGCGCCTGCGCGGCCGCGTTCCCCCGCTTCCGCGAGGAGGTGGACTCCATCGCGCGGCGGCTGGAGCGCGCGCCGGCCGCCGTATCGCTCCCGCACCCCATGACGGACCAGCCGATCACCCTCACCCTGTCCCGCGGCACGTTCGGAGAGATGGTCCGCGCCATCCTGTACACGCCGGAGGGCGCCAGCCAGCTCCCGCTCCTGGTGCACGAGGCGTTCGGCGGCGACTACCGCTTCCTGCTGATGACCGGGCTCGGCCGGCGCCGCGGCCTGGCGCGCAGCGGCGCGGCCGGGCTGTACCTGGCCGTCACCTGCGCCGAGGACGTCCGCCGGGTGGATCCGCAGGCGGCCCTCGCGTCCAACCGCGGCTCCACCATGGGCACGGCCCGCGTGGCGCAGCACCTCGAGGCGTGCCAGGCCTGGCCGGCGCGCCCCACCGGCGACGAGTTCCCCACCGCGGCGGCTATCCGCGTCCCGGTGCTGATGATCGTGGGCGATGCGGACCCGGCCACCGCGCCGCGCTGGGCGGAGGTGGCGATGCGCGCGATGGAGAACGGGCGGCTGGTGATCGTGCCGCAGGGCGGCCACGACTTCGGGAGGATGAGCGGCGGCGACTGCCTGGACCGGGTACAGGCGGCGTTCCTGGCCGCGCCCGACCCGGCCGCCCTCGACGCCGAGTGCGTCAAGGCGATGCGCCGCCCGCCCTTCGTCCTGCGGCGCGAGGGCAGTTGAGTGGCGGGATGGACCGGCGCACGGGCGCCCCGGCGAATGAATACGCGGCTATGTGAACGTGATGTCCGCCTGCGCGGACCGGTTCGGCGTGGGGGACAGAACCGTGCGCGCCGGCGGGGCCCCAGCCAGCGGTTGAAACCGCGCCTCCAGAAGCACGAAGTCCGCCTGCGCGGACTGTACGGGATAGGTCATCGCGTCCAACGGGGATCGGCGCATTCGCATGGTAGAGACGCCCCGCCGGGGCGTCTCTACGGGGTCGTGGGTGTGCCGGGAGGCTCGATCACGCGAGAGAAAAGCCCCTCCCCCGAAGTTGGG
>DASTLD010000573.1:0-6479 GCA_035715345.1 Longimicrobium sp. | reverse complement strand
TCCCCCCCTTCCTCGACTACCCGGCCTGTCCCCGAGGGACTGCTTCTTGCCGCTCGGCCGATCGAAATCCGTCCCGGCGACGGCTCTTTGAGAGCTTCCGCCACGTGCCGCATTCGCCGTGCGAAGAGTCCCGTCCACGCGCTGCTCCGCCCGGCGCGGACTCCGGACTCTCTCGGACCGGCCGACCGGGGGCAGCTCCGCTCTCTTTCCCCTTCGCCGGTGAAAGGAGCATTGTCGCCCCCTCTATCAAACACTAGACTCTGAAAGATGTCACATACCGCGCTCTCTGGTCCTGCTGCCCCGGAAACCGGAGGTACATGTGAGTACACCAGACGACGAGAGGGACCCGTCAGATCCCGAACCCGGAAACGCGGCGACACCGCCGGCCCCGTCCGCGCGTGATGCACCGTCCCCGGAGACCATTGTAGACGAGTTCACGCTGGTCTCCCCCCCCTCGCCAGCAGCGTTCGCCGAGCGACGCGAGCGGGGCATCCTGGCGTACCGGGTGCTCCGCACCACGCAAGTGGACGAGTACGAAGAAGCCGTCACACGCTCGGCCGTGCTCGCGGAACGCGAGGTCCTGGTTGAACGAGGTGACGACTTCAGGGGGACTGCTCGAAGGGCCGCGAAGATCGCGATTGCTCGGGCGGAGACGGAGAGATTCGCGGATGTCCGTGAACTGATTGCCTCGCTCCCGCCCGACCGCGAAATGGCACGGCGACGGATCGATGATGGCCCGGACTCCGGGCGGGTTGACGAAGAGAAACGTAACGTCCGGCTGCGCGCCTTCCTGTACGCGGCCAGCAGGGAGGACGACAACGACTTCCACCTCATCATCGGACAGGATCCCAGGGCGTCTCCCGTGTACATGACCGCAGAGGTTTCCGGGCTACCTCCGACCAGCAGCCCTCATCGACGAGTGCTGGAGAATGTCCGTGATACCTACAAGGCGTTCTTCAGCCGGCATCGCGAGGGGATCCCGGGTTCGTCGTACGACTTCTATCTCCCTCGCATACCCATCGAAATCGAGGGCTCCCTGTTCTTCGACGCAACCCATTCCTCCGGAAGCCGCCCTGGCCCCCGCGATCTCAGGCCCAACATGCCTACCGTTTGGGAGATTCACCCGGTTACCCGGATCACCTTCGAACCGTGATAGCCATGCAGCAAGAACCGCCGTGTCCCGACCCGCGGACCGGTGAAGGACCATCGCCTCCCGGCGCGAGCGAGGTGCCAGACCCAGAGACCGTGGCCGCCGAATTCACCCTGACTTCTCCCAAGGGTCGGACGTACCGCGTACTACGGACGAACCAGGTGGACGGCTATGAGACCCCACCGGATGTAGTGCCGGGCGAGGGCTCGCCGGAGACCCCCGACAACCCGCAGGACGCCGACTCCGGGTAGTCGCCATCAGCGGTTCCCCCGCGCGCCGGCCTTGCCGCCGGCGTGCGCCCACAGGGCCTGCTCCACGCGCGCGGGGGTCCACGAGCCGCCGAGGGTGCGGGCGCGGTCGCGCAGGGCGGCGGCGTACCTGGCGTAGTAGGCGGGCGTGAAATCGACCTTTCCCAGCCCCGGCACCTGCGCTCCCACCAGCTCGTCGAAGAACGGGTAGTGCTCCGGCGCCGCAGCCGCCGCGACTGCGGACGCCGTGGCGGGGCCGACGCCGGCAAGCGTCGCCAGCTCGGCGATCGGCGTCTTCGGATCAGGTATCGCGGCGAGCGCGCGGGTGCTGGCGCGGACGACGGCGTCCGGCGCGTTGCCGCGCACCAGCGCCAGGTTGCGCGCCCGCCAGATGCCGCGCGCCATCTTCCACTCCGTCACGCGCACCATCTCGTCATGGGTGATGTGCGCCGGCTCGCGCGCGGCGACGGCGGCCGGGAAGTCCTCGCGGTACCAGCGGTCCAGCTCGGGCAGCGCCTTGACGCCCTGCGCGGCGATCACCGCCTCGTGGCTGTCCAGCGCCCTGCGCCAGTCCGTTTCGCGACCGCTGGTCCAGAGGTCCATGGTGAGTGCGTGAGTGCGTGAGTGCGTGAGTGCGTGAGTGCGAAAGTGCGTGGGGACAGATTAGCGAGTGCCGCACGGTTCCGCCCGGGGGCGGGCGCCCCCACCCGGACTCGCATTACTCGTCCACCCTCCCCCAAGTCTGGGGGAGGGTTGTTGGGCCTGCGCGAGAGGCGAGCCCGGACGCGGTTCAGGTCTCCCCCTCTCCCGCGCCGCGTGCTCGAGGTTGTCCGGATGCACGGGGGTGCGCGGGCGCGGGGGAGGGGGCCGGGGGGTGGGGCCCCGCACCAGCCCGTCCCCGCCCTCCCTGGCCTCTGCCCAATCCGCACCGCATGTTGCAGGAACGCGGCTCCGCGCCGCATCGCCCGTCCATTGCCCTCCCGAATCGCTGATGATGCCATCGCTCCGACGCACGACCGCCTCCCTTTCGCTGCTCCTGGCGCTGGCCGCGTGCGGCGGCGACGAATCGCCCGCGGCGGAGCAGCAGACGAGCGCCGCCACGGAGCGCACCGCCGCCGGCGCCGCACCCGCCGCGGAGCAGGCCGCCACGCCCCCGGTGGCCGCCCCCGCGCCGGGGCCCGGATTCGACGGCGTCATCACCCCGGGCGTCATCCGCGCGTACCGGCTCAGCATGGACCGCGTGCGCAAGCTGCACGAGGCGGAGATGGAGTGGCAGCGGCTGGGCGGCAAGGAGTCGCAGGTCGATGCACGCAGCCTGGGGCCGGACGCGACCCTCGCGGACGCGGCCAACCTCATGCTGCGCCACTTCGACAACGATCCCAAGGCGGTCGCGGCCATGCAGGACGCCGGCCTGTCCACGCGCGAAGCCGCCCTCCACACCACCGTCTTCACCCAGGCGACGCTGATCGCCGCCGGGGCGGTGCCCCCGTCGCAGGAGATCGCGGCCGAGAACGTGGAGTTCGTGCGCGCCAACCGCGAGGAGCTGCAGCGGCTTACGCGGGAGCGCGCGCAGGCCATCCAGGCGCAGCGGCCATGACGCGCGGGCGCGGCGGCCTGCTCGCGGCATTCGCCTGCGCCGCGGCAGTCGCGGGATGCACCGGCGCAGCCCGCACGGCGCTGCGCGAAGACCCGTCGCAGGTGCTGCTGGACCGCGCCATCGCGCAGGCGGGCGGCGCGGAGGCGCTGGAGCGGGCCCGCGCGCTGGCCTGGCAGGGCGATGCGGCCATCCACGACGGCGAGCGCACCATCCGCATCGCCGGCACCTGGGGCGTGCAGCCGCCGGACACCGCGGTGGTGGCCACCTACGACGTCACCCGCGGCGAGGCCAGCACCCGCGCGATGGTGGTGGCGGCGCCGCGGGGGTGGATCATCATGCCCGGCGCGCAGCCCCGCCCCATGCCGGACGCCATGCTGGCCAACGAGCGCGACCAGTTCTACCTCTACGAGGTGATCCGGCTGGTGCCGCTGCGCGACCCTCGCGTCACGCTGACCGCGCTGCCGCCGGACTCCGCGGGGCGGCCCGGCACCCGCGCGGAGCAGCCCGGGCGCCCGCGCGTGGACCTGTACTTCGACCCGGCGGGGCGGCTGGTTCGCCTCCGCACGGAAGTCGCCGATCCGGAAGGCGGGCCCGCGGTGCGGCAGGACGTGTGGCTGAGCGGGGTGATGGAGGCCGGCGGCGTCCGCTGGCCCGCGGAGCTGCGCATCACGCAGGACGGCGCGCCCTACTTCACGCTGTCGATGCGGAACCTGCGCGTGCTGCCGCGCCTGGACGACCCGCGGCTGCGCGGGCCGTGACACCGCGGCGATCCGCATGAGCACGGCGGAGGTCGTGGTGGTAGGCGGCGGGGTGATCGGCGCGAGCGTGGCCTACCACCTGGCGCGGCTCGGCTGCCGCGACGTGCTGGTGCTGGAGCGCGCCGCCCGTCCCGGCGAAGGCAGCACCGGCCGCGCCACGGGCGGCTTCCGCGCGCAGTTCGGCTCCGACGTCAACGTGCGGCTGTCGCTGCTGTCGCGCGACGAGCTGCGCCGCTTCGCGGAGGAGACCGGCGTCGACCCCGGCTACCAGCCGGTCGGCTACCTGTGGATCGCGCGGGAGCCGGCGGAGCTGGAAGTGCTGCGGCAGGCGCAGGCGGTGCAGCACGCCGCGGGACTCCACGAAGCGCGGATGGTGTCGCCCGACGAGGTGCGGACCATCAACCCGGCCGTGCGCGCGGAGACCGTCGGCGGCGCCTTCTGCCCCACGGACGGCTACATTCGCCCGCTGGAGATCCTGCGCGGCTACACGGAGGCCGCGCGCCGGCTGGGCGTGCGCTTCGCGTACGATACGCCGTGCCTGGGCTTCGATGTCGCGGGCGATGCGATCCGCGCCGTCCGCACGCCGGGCGGCGACGTGGCGTGCGGCGGCGTGGTCAACGCGGCGGGCGCCTGGGCGGCGAGGGTGGCGGAGCACGCGGGCGTGCCGCTCCCGGTGCGGCCGCTGCGCCGGCAGGTGGCGCTCACCCGGCCCACGGCCGCGCTCCCGGCGGACATGCCGATGACCATCTTCTGCGACGACGGCTTTCACCTGCGCGTCCGCGACGGGCGCGTGCTGCTGCTCTGGCCGGACGCGCCGCCGGAGGGCGATCCATACGCGGCCGCGTCGGACGACGCCTGGGTGCCGGAGGTGGTGCGGCAGGCGCACGCGCGCATCCCCTGCCTGGCGGAGGTGGAGGTGGACCGCGCCGGGTGCTGGGCGGGGCTGTACGAGATGTCGCCCGACCACCACGTGCTGCTGGGGCGCGCGCCGGGACTGGCCAACTTCTACCTGGCCAACGGCTCGTCCGGGCACGGGGTCATGCACGCGCCCGCCATCGGCCAGCTCCTGGCGGAGACCATCGTGCACGGCGCCGCACGCACGCTCGACGTCCACGCGCTGCGCCCATCGCGCTTCGACGAGGGGCAGCCGGTCGCGGGGACGGCACTGCTCTAGCATCTCCCCCTTGCCCCGCCACCCGGAGCGGAAATCCCCCCGAAAGAGGTGCTTGATGGAGCCGCAGGACAACATGCAGATTGCGCTGCGCAAGGCCATCAGCGCGCACGAGCAGGCGCAGGCCGCGCTTGGCGACCTGATGAAGGACGAGACCGATCCGCGCTACCGCGAGATGATCGGCCGCATCCAGGCGAACCTGGACGAGCTGCAGGCGCTGGCGGACGGGACCGGTCCCGCCCAGCGCGTCTGATCCCCCGCGGCGTACGAGCGCCGGGCGATCCACACGTCCCCCTGACCGGGAGGTGCACCATGAGGCAGGTGACGCTGGCGGAGGTGCCGGAGGTCCTGGCGCCCGCGTTCGCGGAGGGAGACCCGGACCACGCGTCCAAGCCGCAGGAGCGGCGCAACGTGGACTGCGTGAGCGAGATGTTCTGCGCGATCCGCGAGGGCCGCTTCGGCGACCTGGCCGCGTTCATGACGCCGGACGTGACGCTGGAGATCTCCGCGCCGGACAGCATCCCCTACGAGCCCTTCGCGCGCGGGCCGGAGCAGGTGGCCGCGGCGGTGGCGCGCAACTTTGCGCAGGCCACGGAGCAGCGCCCGGAGCCGCTGGCGCTCGTGGCCCAGGGCGACACCGTGATGGCGATGGCGCGCGAGACCGGGCGCTGGGCGGACGGGCGCCCGTACCACATCATCTTCTCGCAGCAGTACACCTTCCGCGACGGCCGGCTCTCGCTGTTCCGGGCCGTCGCCGCGGAGGCGGAAGGCACGGGCGGACGGGCGCGGGGCCCGTACGCGGATCCGTCACACCAGCCGGGGTGAGCGCGTGGGGCTCCTGAGCGGAATCCTCGGCAATGCGGCCGAGATCGACGTCGGCAGGATCGCGGACGACCTGCAGCCGCTGCTGGCCAGCGACGAGCGCGCGGAGCACGCGTTCCAGCTCATCCGCGACCAGATCATCTTCACCGACCGCCGCCTGCTGTTCATCAACAAGCAGGGCGTGACCGGGCGCAAGGTGGAGTACCTGTCCGTGCCCTACCGCGCCATCACGCGGTTCAGCATCGAGACCGCGGGGCACTTCGACCTGGACGCGGAGCTGAAGATCTGGGTCTCCGGCGCGCCCGAGCCGCTGACCCAGACCTTCAACCGCAAGCTCAGCATCTACACCGTGCAGGGCGTGCTCGCGGGGTACATCTCGCGGTAGGCGCGGGCGAGGTCCGGTGCGATGTGGGCGGGTGCCTCGTTGCGCGCGAGGCCCCCTCCCAAACCCTCCCCCGACTTCGGGGGAGGGCTTTTTTTCGCCCGTGGACGTGGGCTACTCCGGTTGGGCCAGGCTCTTGAGGTCGAGGTCGGTGGAGACGGTGAGGTCGGCGTCGAGGGTGCGCTCCATGTAGGCGAGGGCGTCCTCGTTGTGCTGGGGGGAGATGGAGACGACGCAGTCCGGCGGGACGTGCACGTGCAGGTCGCGCATGTAGGCGTCGCCGGCGGTGAAGAGCACGCACACGTCGCCGCTGAAGCCGCCCATCACCAGGCGCCGCGTGCCCAGGTACTT
>DASTLD010000572.1:0-8086 GCA_035715345.1 Longimicrobium sp. | reverse complement strand
GCAGCAGTCCGCGGAGGCGGACGTCGTGCCTTTGTTGCCGCGGCTTCAGCCGCCCGGTGGAGAGCCGGGGTAGCTCCGGAGTTGGTCACTCCTCGATCCCCCCGCCCACCACCACGCGCACCAGCCGGGCGGGGTCGAAGTGGCGCCGCGCCATCTCGCGCACGTCGTCCGCCGTCACCGCTTCCACCGCGGCGGGGAAGCGGTCCCACCAGTCGTGCGGCAGGCCGTACGCCTCGATGGTGGCCAGGCGGCTGGCCACCCCCGCCGGCGTCTCGAACACGCGCGGCAGCGACAGCATCAGCGCGTCCTTGGCCCGGCGAAGCTCGTCCTCCGGCACCGCCTCCGTGGCCATGCGCCGCATCTCGCCCACCATCTCGGCGACGGCGTCCGCCGTGACCTCCACGTCCACGGCGGTTTCCGCCACCCATCCGCCGATCGCCTGGCCGGCGTGGAAGGTGGAGCGCACGCCGTACGTCCACCCCTTGTCCTCGCGCAGGTTGGCGCCCAGGCGGCCGGTGATGGTGCTGCCGCCCAGCACGTAGTTGGCGATGCCGCCCGCGAACCACTCCGGCGTGCGGCGGTCCAGCCCGATCCCGGCGATGCGGATCTCCGACTGGGCCGCGTCCTCCCACTCCACCAGCACCGTGCCGCCCGCCCGCGGCACCGGCGGCGGGCCCGCGGGATAGCGGACCGGCGGCGCCTGGCCGGTCCAGTGCGCGAACGCCTCCGCCAGCAGCGCCCGCAGCTCGTCCGCGTCCAGCTCGCCGCTGGCCACGAGGAAGGCGCCGCGCGGGCGGTAGCGCTCCGCGTGGAAGGCGGCCAGCGCCTCGCGCGGCACGGAGGCCACCCCCCGCGGCGTGCCGAACGAGGGGTGCCCGTACGGGTGGTCCGCGCCGAACACCTCCAGCGCGGTGCGGTCGTCCGCCACGTTGGAGGGCTCGTCGTCGCGGGCCAGGATGGCGTCCAGCGACTCCGCCCGCACCCGCTCCGTCTCGCTCTCCGGGAACCCGGGCCGGGTGACCACGTCCGCCAGCAGGCGCACCCCCTCCGCCAGCGTCTCGCGCAGGAAGACCGTCTCCACCTCCGCGAAGTCGTGGCTCACGTGCGGGTGGATGGCCGCGCCCAGCAGGTCCAGCCGCGCGTGCAGCTCGTCCGCCGTGAGCGCCGCCGTCCCCTCGGTGAGCAGGTGGCCCACCAGCGAGGCGGTGCCGGGATACTCGGGCGGGTCGGCCGCGGAGCCGGCGGGCAGCACCAGACGCATCACCACCTGCGGCATGCCGGGGCGGGGGATGGCGATGACCCGCAGCCCGTTGTCCAGCGTCCAGCGCAGCGGCCGGGGCAGGCGCAGCCGCGCGGGCGGGCCGATGGGGGGGATGGGGAGCACGGCGACGGTGTCAGGCGGCATCGCGCACCTCCTGCCCCGCGCCGGGGACCACGACCAGCGTGGCCGCGCGCCCGGGGGCAAGGTACTCCGCCGCCACGCGCCGCACGTCCTCCGCCGTCACCTCGCCGTACGCGTGCAGCACGTCGTGCAGGGCGTCGGCGCTGCCCAGCACCGTGGCGGCGTAGGCCAGCGCGTCCGCCCGCTCCTCCACCGTGGACAGCTCGCCCACCTGGTCGCGGCGCACGCGGCGGACGGCGCCGGTCAGCTCCTCCTGTGTCACCCCCTCCCGCGCGACGTCGTCCAGCACGCGGCGGACGGCATCCTCCAGCGCCTCCGCGGACACCTCGGAGCGCGCCGTGGCCACGACGCCGAACAGGCCGCACAGCGCGGTGGGGTAGAGGTAGGTGTCCACGTCCTGCGCCAGCCGCCCGTCGCGCACCAGCGCCCGCTGCAGCCGCGAGCTGTCGCCGTCCGCCAGCAGGAAGGCCAGGACGTCGAGCGCCACCCAGTCGCGCGTGCCGTAGGCGGGCGTCGCGAAGGCCTGGTACAGGCGGGGAAAGCTGACGTCGTCCTCCATGGTCTCCCGCGCGGCGGCGGGTGGCGGCGGCAGCGCCGGCTCCGGCGACGGCGGGAGGTCGGGCCCGGCGGGCAGGTCGCCGAAGTAGCGCTCCGCCAGGGTGAAGGCGCGCTCCTCCGGGATGTCGCCCGCCAGCACCAGCACCGCGTTGCCGGGCGCGTAGTAGGCTGCGTAGAATGCGCGCGCGTCGTCCAGGGTGATGGCCTCCAGGTCGCGCATGTAGCCGATGGTCGGCCACGAGTACGGGTGCTCCGCGGGGAACAGCAGCTCGTGGAGCCGCTCGTCCGCCAGCCCGTACGGGCGGTTCTCGTAGGCCTGGCGGCGCTCGTTGATCACCACGCCGCGCTGCAGCTCCAGGGTGGGCGCGTCCAGCCCCTCCAGGAAGAAGGCCATGCGGTCGCGCTCCAGCCAGAGCGGCAGCTCCAGCGCGTGCGAGGGCACGGTCTCGTAGTAGTTGGTGCGGTCCAGCCAGGTGGAGCCGTTGTTGGTGCCGCCCACGCGCTCCAGCAGGTCGTCGAAGTGGCCCTTGGGCGCGTGGCGCGAGCCCTCGAACATCAGGTGCTCCAGCAGGTGCGCCAGCCCGGTGCGCCCCGGCCGCTCGTCGCGGCTGCCGGCGCGGAACATCAGGTGCACCGTCACCAGCGGGGCGGCGGGGTCGTGGTGCGCCACCACGCGCAGCCCGTTGCGCAGCACCTGCGTGCGCGAGGGGACGCGGAGGGCGGGGGTGGATGGGTTCGCCAACGTCTCTGTTCCGGCCCGGATGATGAGATTCCGCCTGCCGCGCCGCCTGCTGGCGCGGAAGGTGGGGGATGATAACACATGCGGCGGCCTCGCGCCGCCCGAGCGCCGACCGAATGCAGCCTTCCGACCTGCCCGACGTCCCCTCGCTCCGCTGGCGCGCCATGCTGCGCGTGCTGGGCCGCCTGCCGCAGGGCGCGCTCAGCCGCGGCTTCGGCCGCATGGCGGACGTGCCCATCCCGCGCGCGCTGCGGCCGGCGGTGCTGGGCGCCTTCGCCCGCGCGGTGGGCGCCGACCCGGGCGAGGCGGAGCTGCCGCTGGACGCGTATCCCACCCTCAACCGCTTCTTCACCCGCAAGCTCAGGGAGGGCGCCCGCGCCTGGCCGGCGGACCCGCGCGCCGTCGGCTGCCCGGTGGACGGGGCGGCGGGGCAGGTGGGGACGGTCGCGGCCGGGCGGCTGGTGCAGGCCAAGGGTCGCCTCTACGAGGTGCGCCAGCTCCTGGACGACCCCGCGGGGTGGGAGCGCTTCGAGGGCGGCGTGTTCCTGACGCTGTACCTGTCGCCGAAGGACTACCACCGCATCCACGCCCCCTGCGGCGGCGAGATCCGCGAGGCGCGGCACGTTCCCGGCACGCTGCTGCCGGTCAACGCGCCGGCGGTGTCGCACCTGCCGGACCTGTTCGCGCGCAACGAGCGGCTGATGTGCTACGTGGACGGGCCGCTGGGGAGGGTGGCGGTGGTGGCGGTGGGCGCCTACAACGTCGGCCGCATCTCGGCGGCGTTCGACGCGGGGTGGAACGCGCCGCCGGGCTCCAGCGCCTGGGTCACCAACCGCCGCGGCGCGCAGACCGCCGTGCGCGCCTACGATCCCCCCGTCCCCGTGCGCCGCGGCGACGAGATCATGACCTTCCACCTGGGCTCCACGGTGGTCCTGGTCTTCGAGCCCGGCCGCATCACCCTCGACCCCGCCCTCCAGCCCGGCGCCCCCGTCCGTCTGGGGATGGAGATCGCCCGGGCCGTGGACGATGCGCGGTGACCGCTGTGCTTTGCGCCCCGGTCCGCGCGCGCTAAACTTGGCCCCATGATCAGCCCATCCCCGACCCGAGCCGGCGTCACCGAGCGCGTGCGCAGCGTGGAGCCGCAGATCCGCGCGCTGGGCGTGCGGCGGCTGGCGCTGTTCGGCTCCGTCGTGCGCGGCGATGCGCGGCCGGACAGCGATATCGACCTGCTCGTGGAGTTCCGTCCCGGGGAAAAGAGCGCGGCCCGCTTCTTCGCGCTGTACGACCTGCTGGAGGAGACGCTCGGTGGCCGCGTCGAGCTCGTCACCACGGAGGCGCTTTCCCCGTTCATCGGTCCCCACATCCTGGCGGAGGCGGCGGATATCGTTCTCGCCGCCTAGCAATCCCCTGAAGCATACCGCGTCCGCGGTCGAATCCACGTGCGGAAGCTGATTTCGAAGGCGCCGGAGCCGGTGAAGGCGCCGCTCCGGCGTGTGCTGCAGTGGGTGCGGGCGATGCCGTACCGCGGCAGTGGGCGATGGTGCCCGGTGTGCGGGCGGTCGTCCAGCCGGTTCCGCGCGTTCGGCAACCCGCCGCGGAAGGATGCACAGTGCGCGCACTGCCTGTCGCTGGAGCGCCACCGGTTGGCGTGGCTGTACCTGGAGCGCCGCACGGACCTGTTCGACGGGCGGCCCAAGCGGATGCTGCACGTGGCGCCGGAGGCCTGCTTCGCGCCGCGGCTACGGTGGCGGCTGGGCGGGGGATACCTGACCGCGGACCTCGACAGCCCGCGGGCGATGGTGCGGATGGACATCACCGACATCCATCACCCCGACGCGTCGTTCGACGTGATCTTCTGCAGCCACGTGCTGGAGCACGTCCCCGACGACCGCGCTGCTATGCGCGAGTTCCGGCGCGTGCTCAAGCGGGGCGGCTGGGCCATCCTCCTGGTCCCCATCACCGCGGATCGCACGTACGAAGACCCGTCCATCACCGATCCGGTCGCGCGCCTGGCCGAGTTCGGGCAGGAGGATCACGTGCGCCGCTGCGGCCCCGACTACGTCGAACGTCTGCGCGAGGCGGGCTTCGACGTCGCCGTCACCACCGTCGCCGACCTGGCCGATGCGCAGGACGCCGCGCGCATGGGCCTCACCCCCGCCGCCGGGGAGATCTACTTCTGCACCTGATCCGGTTTTCGTTGTCATTCTGAGGGAGCGCCGCGGCGGTCCGTCCGCATGCACCGGCATCCGGGCGCGACCGAAGAATCTTGCCTGTGATGCGCACGGCTTCGCCGCGCGGGATGCAGGCGGCCTTACCGGCGCGACGCCGGCCCCGCGGCAGGCGGAGAAGATCCTTCGGTCCGCGCCGGATTCCTTCACGGGGTCGGGACTGGCGAGGCGCCTTCCTCAGGATGACAATCAGGTCGCCTTGGGAGAGAGCCCCTCTGCGTTCTCCGCGGCTCCGCGTGAGGCCGGAGACGGCGAAAGGCGCCCGCGTGGACGCCTTTCAGGATGGTGCGGGTCCAGGCGCGGGCTACACGAACTCCTCGACGAACCAGCGGGAGGCAAGGGGCTCGCCGGTGGCGTGGACCAGGAGGCCGTTCCAGTCCACGGAGGCGCCGGGGGCAAAGACGCGGTCGCGCAGGAAGGCCCCCGCGCGCGTGCTCCCCGCGATGCTGCGGTCCGCGGGCAGTCCGGCCTCGCGGCGGATGGCGGCGGACATCTGCGACGCCATCAGCTCGCCCAGCAGGTAGTTGTGGTAGTAGACCGGCGAGAGCGACAGGTGCGGCTTGGCCGCCCAGTCCGCCGCGCCCTCGCGCCCCTCCGGCCGGCGGATCATCTGCAGCCGCTCCACCAGGTCCCACCACACCCTGCCCAGGTCCGCGCGGTCCGGGTCGCGGTACAGCTCGCGCTCGAAGTACGCCATCACCAGCATCCATCGCGTGGCCACCAGCATCCCCGCGCGGAGCTGCGCCCGGATGGCGGCGGCGTCCGCGTTGTCCACCGCCGCGCCCATCACCTCGCGCAGCCAGGCCGGGTCGCGCGTCAGGCGGCCCATGTACATGGCCACCGCCTCCGTGGTCAGCACGTGCGCGGGCTGGCGCAGCAGGAAGGGCAGGGAGCGCGGGAGATAGGCGTCGTAGACGGCGTGCCCCAGCTCGTGCAGCAGGGTGCCCATCCACTTGGCGTTCGGGCGCAGGTTGCAGAGGATGCGCACGTCGCCCGCGCGGTCCATGTCCTGGCAGAAGGCGTGCTGGTCCTTGCCCTCGCGCTCGTACAGGTCGCTGCGGGCCAGCAGGCCGTCCACCGGCAGGCCGATACCGCGGAAGAACTCCGCCGCCACCGGCACCGCGTCCACGTCCGCGAAGAAGGCGTCCAGGTCCACCGAGCCCGTGGCCGGCGCCTCCTGCGCGAAGGGGTCCTCCCAGTGCCAGGGGCGCAGCTCCTCCGGCCGCACGCCGAAGCGCGTGGACAGCTCCGCGTCCAGCGCCGCGCGGAAGCGGCGGAAGGGCCCGTCGCTGAGGTCGCGGAACTCATCCAGGGTGCGGAAAAGCGTGCCCTCGTCGATCTCCTGGAGGTGCAGGTCCATGGCGTACGCGTCGCGGAAGCCCAGCGACCGCGCCGCCGCGTTGCGCGCGCGCACCAGCCCGCGCAGCGGCTCCGCCACCTCCGCGCCGATCTGCTTGCTGGCCTCCCACGCGCGGCGGCGCACGGCGGAGTCGCGCTCCGCCGCCAGCACGTCCAGGATGCGGTTGTTGGTGACGCGCTCGCCCTCCAGCTCCGCGCGGAAGTCGTAGAAGGTGCGCTCCAGCTCCGTCGCGCGCCGCACCAGGTCCTCGATGGTGTCGCGCGGGAGCTGGTTGCGCGCGTGCTCGTGGCCGATCAGCACGAGCTGGCGGTGCAGCAGGGGATCGCCCACCGCGCCGGAGTCCAGCCACGCGCGCACCCGCCGGGCGTCGCCCGCGTCCGAGTACAGCGCCTTGAGCGCGGCGCGGGCGCGGGCGGAGCGCTCGGTGGCCTCCGGGCCCGCGCCCACGGCGGCGTCCCAGGCGGCCTGGTTGGCCTCGCGCTCCAGCGGCGCCAGGCGCGCGGACAGCTCCTCGACGAAGGCGCGCGCCTCCGCCTCCGCGCCGGCAGCCGTCACCGCAGCTCCTGGTAGAGCTGGGCGATGGCCTCCGCGCCCACGTGGAAGTTCTCCACGGACATCCACTCGTTGGGCGCGTGCGCGTTCTCGCCGGGCAGGCCGAAGCCGATGAGGATGACCGGCGTCTCCAGCGTGTCCTGGAAGTGCTGCACGATGGGGATGGAGCCGCCCTCGCGGATCAGCACCGGCGCGCGGCCGTACGCCTTCTCCAGCGCGCGGACGGCGGCGTCGAACACCGGCCCCTTGGCCTCCGCGAACCAGGGCTGGCCGCCGTGCAGCGCCTCCACCTCCACGGTGACCCCCTCCGGCGCCAGGCTCTTCACGTGGTCGATGAAGCGGCGCTCCACGTCCTTGAAGTCCTGGTCCGGCACCAGGCGCATGGACACCTTGGCCATGGCGCGCGCGGGGAGCACGGTCTTGGCGCCCTCGCCGGTGTAGCCGGAGAGCAGGCCGTTGACGTCCAGCGTGGGGCGCGCCCAGATGCGCTCCAGCGGCCCGTATCCCGCCTCGCCGCCCAGCCTGGGCGCGCCGACCTCCTTGCGGAGCCCCTCCTCCTCGAAGGGCAGCCGGGCGATGGCCGCGCGCTGCTCCGCCGTCAGCTCGCGCACGCGGTCGTAGAAGCCGGGCACCGTCACCCGCCCCTGCGCGTCGTGGAGCTGCGCGATGATCTTCGCCAGCGCGTTGGCGGGGTTGACCACCGCGCCGCCGTAGGCGCCGGAGTGCAGGTCCACGGACGGACCCTGCACGCGGAGCTCCATGTACGCCAGGCCGCGCAGCCCGGTGGTGATGGAGGGCAGGCCGGGGGCGAACATGGTGGTGTCGGAGATGAGCACCGCGTCGCAGCGCAGGCGGTCCACGTTCTCGCGCAGGAAGGTGCCCAGGTTGGGCGAGCCGACCTCCTCCTCGCCCTCGATCAGGAACACGACGTTGACGGGCAGCGACCCGCCGTCGGCAAGGAGCGCCTGGACGGCCTTGAGGTGCAGGTACACCTGGCCCTTGTCGTCCACGGAGCCGCGCGCGTACAGGTTGCCGTCGCGGACCTCCGGCTCGAACGGGGCGGACTTCCACGCGTCCAGCGGCTCGGGCGGCTGCACGTCGTAGTGGCCGTACAGCAGCAGCGTGGGCGCGCCGGCCGGGGCGCCGCGCCACTCGCCCAGCACCACGGGGTTGCCGTCGGTGGCCACCACCTCGCCGGTCTGGAGCCCGGCGTCGCGCATCCGCGCCGCCAGCCACTCGGCGGCCTG